>NZ_LZSZ01000172.1:0-101886 GCF_001665645.1 Mycobacterium sp. 852002-30065_SCH5024008
GATGTGTATAAGAGACAGGGGAACCCTCCGCGGCGCCATCGCGTGCCTCGTCAGGGGGTGATGGTGGTCTGGTCGTCGATGATGTTGGTGGCGTCCATCAACGGACCCTGATCGGCTTGCGGGCCCTCCGCGTTGAGCTGAAGCACGAAGACCGCGCCTTGGCTCGGGATCACCACCGTCTTCTGCGCGATGACGCGGGTGCCGCCGTCCTTCTGATACGTGCCGCCGATCTGCCACGCCTGGAAGCCGCCGAGCGTGGACGCTTTGCCGTCACCGCTGCCCTCGTATCCGGGCAGGTTCTGCACCTCGCCCGGTGCGTACTGGATGATCTTCGCCGGGTCCACGTCGCCGGTGAACTTGGAGAACAGCGCCGAGACGGTGGGCGGATCGGCGGGGTTGCTGGGCTGGGTCATAACAATGCCGCCATACGACGTGCCGGAGTTCTGGTTGAGCTGCCAACCGGCGGGCACCGGAAGGTCGACGTTGGGGCCAGGATCGCCGTGGTGAACGGGTGTCTCGGTGATGTGGTTGTCCTTGACGTAGTCCGCGATGGTGTATTTCGCTTTCGCGGCCGGGGCGGAGCTGGTTGCAGCCGACGTCGTGGACGTCGAGGTGGATGTGGACGTCGAGGTCGACGATTGACTGCCGGACTTGTGGTCATTGCCGCAACCGACGAGCGCCAAACTCAGCGCTACGGAAATGGTTGCTAGCGTCAAATGTTTCATAATCCAATCTCCCGAAAATTGGGGCCGGTACCAGCGCCGGCCACGCCGAAATGACAGTAGCCGAAATGGCCTGCAACTTCGCCGGTATCTTTTGCACTTTTTGGCGGTAACGCGACCGGCCCGTAAATCGTTATCCAATTCGTGTGGAAAACACTCACCCAGAACCGCGTTGTCCAGTAAGAGACAGGTATGCGGTCACGAAGGGCCCTCGTCGCGCTGCTGGCGGCGTCGGTCGTCTTCATGGCTTTCGTCGCTGCGGCGCCGCCCATTGCGTACGACGGTGAGCCCGGATTCGTTGCCAATCCGGTCGACCACGTCGCCACGCTGGTGGGCACCGGGACGGGCGGCCAGACGGTGGGGGAGATCAACAACTTCCCCGGCGCCACCGTGCCGTTCGGAATGGTGCAGTATTCACCGGACACCGAGGGCAATTATGCCGGCTACAACTACGACAACCCGCGCTCTACCGGATTCAGCATGACCCACGCCTCTGTGGGCTGCGCCGCGTTCGGCGATATCTCAATGTTGCCGACCACCAACGCAATTGGCTCGCAGCCGTGGAGGGCCTGGGAGCGAATCGCCCACGACGACACCGAACGCGGCGTGCCGGGCTATTACACGGTGCGGTTTCCGGGAACCGGGGTGAAGGCGGAACTCACCGCCACCACGCGCACGGGTGTCGGCCGATTCAGCTTCCCGCGCAACGGCCGCCCCGCCCTCCTCCACGTGCGCTCCGGCGCATCGCTCGCGGGCAACTCCCGCGCCACCATCCAGATCGGTGAGGACAACACCACGATCACCGGCTGGGCCACCAGCGGCGGATTCTGCGGAAAGAACAACACCTACACGGTCTATTTCGCCATGAAGTTCAGCCAGCCCTTCACCTCCTACGGGGCCTGGGACGGCAATGCGGTTTATCCCGGTGCGCGCAGCGCGAATTCGCCATACAGCGGTGGATACGTCGAATTTCCGGCCGGGGCGGTGTTGGAGGTGCAGACCTCGATCTCCTACGTCGGCATCGACGGAGCTCGGGCCAACCTCGCGGCGGAGGGTGCTGCGAGCTTCGACGACGTCCGCGGCGCCGCGTCGAGAATGTGGAACACCTCGCTGTCTCGCATCGCGGTTGCCGGCCGCAATGCCGACGATCTGGAAACGTTCTACACCGCGCTGTATCGATCGCTGTTGCACCCCAACACCTTCAACGACGTGGACGGGCGTTACGTGGGATTCGACGGCGCCGTGCACACCGTGGCCGCGGGGCGCACGCAGTACGCCAACTTCTCTGACTGGGACACGTACCGATGTTTGGCGGCTTTGCAGGCGCTGCTGTTTCCGGACCGGGCGAGCGACATGGCCCAATCGCTGGTGAACGACGCCGAGCAGAGCGGAGCGTTGCCGCGCTGGGCGCTGGCCAACGCCGCGACCGCGGAGATGAGCGGGGACAACGTGGTACCGCTCATCGTGAACTTTCACGCCTTCGGGGCCGAGGACTTCGACACCAAAACGGCCCTGCGCTACATGGTGAATGCGGCGACGAAAGGCGGTGTCGGGCTTAACGGTTACGTCGAGCGGCCGGGAATCGACACGTACCAGCGATTCGGTTACGCGCCGTTCTCCTTCGAGTTCCGCACCGATGGCTGGGTCGCCGCCGCGTCGATCACGCTCGAGTGGTCGGTCGACGACTTCGCCATCTCGCGGTTCGCCGATTCGCTCGGAGACAAGGCGACCGCCGCCGAATTCCAGGTTCGGTCGCAGTACTGGCAGAACCTGTTCAATCCGACCACCCGGTACATCTCGCCCCGCAGCTGGACCACTTTCTTCCGCGCCGGCCCGGCGTTCGTGGTGTCCCCGTCGGACTTTGGCCAGGTCGGCTTCGACGAGGGCAACGCCGCGCAGTACGTCTGGTGGGTGCCGCACAACGTGGCCGGCCTGGTGACGGCGCTGGGGGGCCGCCCGGCGGTGGCCGGCCGGCTCGACGGTTTCACCAGGAAACTCAACGTCGGTCCCAACGAGCCCTATCTGTGGGCCGGCAACGAACCCGGCTTCGGCGTGCCGTGGCTGTACAACTACATCGGTCAACCCTGGAAGACGCAACGCACGGTCGACCGGGTCCGCGGGCTGTTCGGACCGACGGCCGACGGGGAGCCGGGCAACGACGATCTGGGCGCGCTGGCCAGCTGGTACGTCTGGGCTGCCCTGGGCCTCTACCCGAGCACCCCGGGGACCTCGATCCTTACCATGGCCGCGCCGCTCTTCGATCGTGCCGCGATCGCGCTTCCCGGCGGCAAAACCATTCGGATCTCCGCACCGGGTGCGTCCGGACCACACCACCTCAAATACATCAGCGGGCTGCGCGTCGACGGCCGGCCAAGCGATCACACGTGGTTGCCCGAGTCCTTCATCCGCACCGGCGGGGACCTGAACTTCTCGCTCGCCGGCTACCCGGACAGGCGTTGGGGCACAAATGAATCGTCCGCGCCGCCCTCGTTCGGTACGGGCAGTGCGGCCGTAACCGTCAACGTCCCCAGTCCCATCGTCACGATCGAGCCGGGCACGACGGGCACCGTGAAACTCGACGCCCAACGAATGATCGGTGATGCCGGCGGCTACACCGTCACCGGCACCGCCTCGGACGTCGGTATCACCGTGACGCCCACGACGGGACAGTTCTCCCCGGACGGGTCGGCGACCATCGACGTACCCATCAAGGTCGAACGGTCGGTGCCCCCGGAGTATTACCTGGTGTACTTGACCTCTGAGGTCGGCCAAAGCGCGCGCACCTCAACCATTCTCGTGGTCGTGCAGCCGGGAACGGAGTGATCCGGGGCGTGCTTTAGATCATTTCGTTCTTGGTCAACCACCGCATCACCGGCCAGCCGGCGAACACGGGCAGCCAGCAGGTGAGCACCCGATACAGCAGAACGGACGGCACGCCGACGGCCGCCGGCACCCCGAAGGCGGCCAGGCCACCGATCAGCGCCGCCTCGACCGCCCCGACCCCGCCGGGCGTCGGCGCGGCTGACGCCAGTGTCCCGCCGACCATGGTGACCACGGTGCAGGTGACGAACGAAGCACCACCGCCGAATGCTTCGACGCTGGTCCACAGGGCCAGCGCCGCACCCAGAGTCGTTCCCGCGCAGCCGAGTACGATCAGCGCCAGTCGTTTCGGTTCCCGGGCGACCTCGACGAGGTCGGTTGTCACCTCTTTGAGTTTGGGGCGCACGTCGGTGGCCAGCCAGCGTCGCAGCGTGGGGACGAACAGAAAAGTGCCGACAATCCCGAGCGCGAGGCCCGCGATCAGGTAGAGGACCGTGGCGGTGGGGACGAAGTGAGACAGGTTCATCGACGCCCCGGCGACGGTGCTGAACAGGATCAGCAACACGAGGTGCATGATCACCTGCACGGATTGCTGCAGGGCCACCGCCGTGGTGGCCCGCACGGCGGACAGCCCGCCACCCTTTTGCAGGTACCGTGTGCTCAGCGCGAGGCCGCCCACTCCTGCCGGGGTGGTGGTGGCGGCAAAAGTGTTGGCCACCTGCGCGATTGACAGCCGCCAGAAGTTCACCGTCTCGTCGGCGGCCGCCCACAGCGCGGCGGCCGCCCCGACGTAGGTCAGCGCCGAGACCCCCAGGCCCAGCAGCGCCCACCACCAGTTCGCGGTCCTCAGTTGGGAGAAGAACGTGGGCGCGGTGCTGATGAAGGGGTACGCGACATAGACCAGGGCGCCGAAGAGCACCAGTTGGATGATCTGGCCGCGGGTGAATCGGGTAATGGTTTCGGGTTTGATCCGATCGGCACCGGTCTGCCGCTTCACCTCCGCGCGGGCGGCCGATATGACGGCGCCCGCATCCGAGATGGACCTGCGAATGGGTCGCGGCACAGCGACTTTCGTCAATCGACGCGACGCGTTCAGGATGGTATCCCGGTCGAACGCCTCGATCGCGGCGGCCACCGCCGATTTGGGGTCATACAGGGCCGAGGTCGTCACCAGCAGCTGGGCGATGTCGGATTGAAGTTGAGCTTCGGTGGCGCCGTATTCGGCGCTGTGGAAGCCGCCGAAGAGCACGGCGCCGTCGTCGACGGTGATTTCGTTGCCCCGCAGGTCGCCATGCGCGATCTGCTGATCGTTGAGGCTCCGCAGCGCTCGCCACACCTTCTCCACCGGCGTGGACTGCGCGCATCGGCGGAGAGGCAGGCCATCAGGCGGCTTGTGCGAGTACAGGATCCAGCCCCGATCGAGGGTGGCGACGGCGATCGTCGCGGTGTTGGCCAGGTTCACCTGCCCGATGGCGATCGTCATCAGGGCGCGATGCTCGACGGCGCGGCGCATGGAGGTCACCAGGGGCGCGGTCTCGGTATCGCGCAGCCGCAGCTTGATCCACAGCTGGCGCAGCGTGCCGCCGCTGCGCTGATGCGGGCCGTAAAGCTCGACGACCGCTGCGCGGTCGGGCTCGTCGCCTCCGGCCGAAAGGACGAGCGGGCCGCGGCCAGCCGGCCGGACCACGCTGAGCCGCGAAACCACGAACCCGCGCCTGGCCATCGCGCGCACGGCCGCCTCCAGGGGCACCTCGAGCGCGGGGGTGCCGACCACGAGCACCACCAGCGAGCCGACGAGCCAGCCGACGGCCAGGCCCAGCAGGGCGCGGGCGGGCACGATGGCGCTGACGACGAGGTGGATCGGCACGAACGCCAGTAGCAACGCCCACCACCAATGCCGCCAGCGCGCGGGCAGCCACGGCCCCGAGACGGTCAGCACCGCCGCCAGCATCCCGATCCAGCGCGGGTCGTCGAGGAACTGCCCCAACACGGTCTGCAGGCGTTCGGAGAGGTCGAAGTGCCAGCGGGGCGCCGAAAACCCGTTGCCGCCCACCGACAGCGGCAGCGCCGCGAGTAGCGCGGCCGCCGCATACGCCCCGAGCAGTTTCCATTGCCGACCGACGATAAGACCGATCAAGATCATGAAGGGCAGGGCCAGGATCGCCAGGCCGTACGCGAGATACACCAGATCGGCCTGTCGGGGGGAGAGCACCCCGACGATCTGCGAGATCGACTTTTCCAGCGCGTCCCACTGCGGCCGGGTGATCAGCGAACTGGTGATCACCACGGCGAGGAAGGTCGCGCTCGCGGCCAGCCGCAGGATGTCGTTGGTGCGCCGGGTCAACGGCTGCAGCAAGCTGCCGGAAACGCTGATCTCGCGCCCGTCGACTCGCATGTTGTGACGATCCTTCGGATCCGTTCGGCGCCGCTGATCGATCCCGCTCGCCGGCTCGCCGACAACTTAACGCCCATACCCGCTTGCGCGACAGCTCCCACCCACCGGGCGCGCGTAGGGTCGTGTACGTAGGTGAGCTAGCGAATCGGAGGGCGTGAGCGTGGGGAGAACGGACAACGACACCTGGGAGATCACCGAGAGCGTGGGGGCGACGGCGTTGGGGGTGGCCTCCGCCCGCGCGGCCGAGACGCGCAGCGAGAATCCGTTGATCCGGGATCCCTTCGCGCAGGTTTTCCTCGACGCCGCCGGCGACGGGGTGTGGAACTGGCATTCGGCGCCGCAGCTGCCGGACGAACTCGTCGAGGCCGAACCCGAGTTGCCGTTGCAGATGCAGGCGATGGTCGGCTACATGGCCTCGCGTACAGCCTTTTTCGACGAGTTCTTCCTGGCCGCGACGCGCGCCGGCATCCGGCAGGCGGTGATCCTGGCGGCGGGCCTGGACGCGCGGGCATGGCGGCTGCAGTGGCCGGACGGCACGACCGTCTATGAGTTGGACCAGCCCCGGGTGCTGGACTTCAAATTGTCGACGCTGGCCGAACACGGGGCGCAGCCCGCGTGCCACCGGATCGCCGTCCCGGTCGACCTGCGCCACGATTGGCCGGCGGCGTTGCGGCAGGCCGGGTTCGACCCCTCGGCGCCCAGCGTGTGGTCGGCCGAGGGGCTGATGCCGTACCTGCCGGCCGCCGCACAGGAGCTGCTGTTCGACCGCGTCCACGGGCTGACCGCCCCCGGCAGCCGGGTGGCCGTGGAGGCGCTGGGTCCGAAGTTCCTCGATCCGGAGTTCCGCGCGAAGCGCTGTGCGCGGATGGACCGGGTCCGCGCCTTGATGGCGCGGGTGGACCCCGACCGAGAGGTGCCGAGGACCGACGAGCTGTGGTACTTCGAGGAGCGCGAGGACGTTGGTGACTGGTTCCGCCGCCATGGCTGGAGCGTGACCGTCACCCCGTCCGACAAGCTGATGGCCGGCTACGGCCGCG
The DNA here is from genome assembly GCF_001665645.1 of Mycobacterium sp. 852002-30065_SCH5024008. Classification (NCBI taxonomy): domain Bacteria; kingdom Bacillati; phylum Actinomycetota; class Actinomycetes; order Mycobacteriales; family Mycobacteriaceae; genus Mycobacterium; species Mycobacterium sp. 852002-30065_SCH5024008. Next base: position 6,975 of record NZ_LZSZ01000172.1, read on the forward strand.
CGGCGCCCAAGGAGGTCGAGGACGCCGTGCCGGGAAACCTGTTCGTGTCCGCCGAGCGGGCGGGAAACTAGCGGCCGTCTGCTTCGGAGTCCTCGCGACGGCCAGCGCGCCAATGCCGGTATCCGCGGCGTGCGGCGAACGCGCCGACCACGGCGGTGACGCACCAGACCGCGATCGCGGCGTACGCCAACGGCGACGACCGGTTCCCGATCGAGGCGCCCAACGCGGTGTAGACGAACGCTCGCGGGACCGACCCGACGAACGCGCCAATGGCCATCTGCCACAACGGAACTCCGAATGCCCCGAACGCATAGGACGCGAGCGCGTCGGAGATGCCCGGGACGAAACGCTGACCGACCACCGCCCACAGGCCGCGGCGTTCGACCAAGGCGTCCATTCGGTCGGTTCGTTTCGGCCCCAACAGCGCACGCGCGCTGTCCCGGCCGGCCCGGCGGCCGATGAGGCTGGCGACGACCGCGGTACCCACGGTCGCGCCGAGCGTCACGAAGACACCGAGGACAGGACCGAACAACAGCCCGCTGGCCGCGGCCAGAATCGAGCCGGGCACGAACAACGCGCCCAGGACGGCCGATACGGCGACGTAGGTCACCGGCGCCGCCGGACCAGTCGCCGACACCGCGCGCCGCACCTCCTCGACGTTGATGATTCGCGCGATTGCGACCAGGTAGAACAGCACGAGGAGGAACACGACGAACACGCCGAGCCGCACGATGTGAGTACGCCGGGAGGTGGGGTGGGCGTCGGGTAAGGAATCGTCGCTGTCGTCCATGCTGACCGCGATTCTTCCGCACCGGCCCGCGAAAGATGTCACGGCCCGTGCGCGGCCGCCGTAGAGTGCTACGCATCAGGGAGTTGAATACCTGTGAGAGGCCTTCCTCGATGCCCGAGCACCCTGAACCACCGCGGGGCAAGCGGATCGTCGTCTGCCTCGACGGCACCGCCAACCAAATCGGAGCCGGGAATCTCACCAATGTCGCCAAGCTCTTCGAGATGCTGGAGAAGGACGATCCGGTCGGCCAGCTCGCCTACTACGACCCCGGTGTCGGCACCTTGGCGCCGGCATCGGCGCATTCGTCGCTGTCCCGCGCCAAGGACTTACTGTTCGAGCAGGCATTCGGCCTGGGGCTGAAAGGCAATGTCGCACAGGCCTACCGGTACGTGATGCAGCATTGGCGTCCCGGCGACGCGCTCTACATCTTCGGCTTCAGCCGCGGCGCCTACACCGCGCGTGCGTTGGCCGGCATGTTGCTGCGGCCGGGGTTGCTGCGGCCCGGCTCGGAGAACCTGCTGCCGTACGCGGTCGAAAAGTACGCCATCAACCGGTATTTCACCGAGGACGAATATGCCCACTGGGCCGAGTTCGCCCGCGCGTTCTGCTGGCGCACCGAGGACGAGCCGCTGTTCTCCACTGTGCGGCAGAACAGCCCGAATCAGGTGTGGTACCACGCGGTGCCGGTGGCGTATCTCGGTTTGTGGGACACCGTCAAGGCGGCCGGCTTCCTGCGGTTCGGCAACCTGCGCTGGCCCTACACCCGCTCGCTGCCCAACGTCGCGCGCATCCGGCACGCAGTCTCGATCGACGAACGCCGCCGTCCCTACCGGGAGTACCTCGTCGAACGCCATCCGCGGGGGCTGGAGGAACGCTGGTTCGCCGGCGTGCACGCCGACGTCGGCGGCACGTTCATGCCCGATCACCGGCTCGCGACGATCGCGTTGAAGTGGGTCACCGACGGGATCGTCGGCGAACTGGCGATCGACGCGGCGGCCTACCGGCAGCAGTGCGCGGTGACCGAAGACTTCGCGGACGCGCCGATCCACCACAACGGCAAGCTGTGGTATCTGGTCGGCTGCCGGCGCCGGCCGATGGGTCCCGACGCGCTGGTGCATCCGAGCGTGCTGGTGCGCCGTCGCGACGACCCGGGCTACTTACCGAATTTGACCGAAGAGACGCAACGGCTCAGCGCCGACCCGACCGACTGGACGTCCCCCGCGTTGTGAAGGAGAAACCCCATGGCACTCAGTTCGCTGACCACTCTCGACCAGTACAAAGCCGCGCCGTTTCCGCCAGGCTATCCCGACAACACGCGAACGTTCTACAGTCCGGTCGACCGTGTGCATGAGGCCCTCAAGGATTTGTTGACCTCGGCCGACAAGAGCGTCGTGGTCGCGATGTACGGCTACGATGACACCGAACTGAATTCGGTGCTGCAGTCCTCGCTGAACGACGAAAAGATCTATGTACAAATGAGTCTCGACTCCACGCAAGCCGCGGGGAAGTCCGAGCGCGCTCTGCTGGCCCCGTGGCTCAACGACAAGACCGGCAACAGCATCGCGATCGGTCACAGTGAGAAGTCGGCGATCATGCACCTGAAGATGGTGATCATCGACGGCGTCGACGTCATCACCGGTTCGACCAACTGGTCCACCGGCGGAGAATCCAAGCAGGACAACCAACTCACCGTGATCCGGGACCCGTACGTGTGCGCGGAAGCCCGTTCACGGATCGACATCATTCACGACGGCATGCTCAAGCAGATGGCGGCCAAGACGCAATCCGGCGGCGCGCACTAGGCGACACCGCCCTAACCTGAGGCGCGCAGCCGCTGCGCCAGTCCGGTCGCCCGCACGGCGCGGCGCTCGATCGCCGCGCGCACCGAAGCCTCGGAACCTGCCACCCGGACCTTGGTCTTCGCCCGCGTCACGGCCGTGTAGAACAATTCGCGGGTCAGCAGCCGCGAATCCTCCGGCGGCATCAGCACCGTCACCTCGTCGGCCTGGCTGCCCTGGCTCTTGTGGATCGTCATGGCATGCATGGTCTCGATGTCGGTGAGCCGGCTGGTCGCGAAGCTCAGCGTCCCGGCGGCGCCGGCGATGACGGCCCGCAGCCCGTCGCTGCCGACCACGACCACTCCGGCATCCCCGTTGTAGACCTTGAGCCCATAGTCGTTGGCGATCACCAGGACTGGCCGACCGGCATACCACGCCGACGATATCGGCTGACCGGTCTCCTCCGCGAGCCAGCGCTCCACCTGCCGGTTCCAGTGCGACACCCCGTACGGTCCGTGCCGGTGCGCGCACAACAGCCGGTGCTCGTCGAGCGTCGCCAACGCCGCCCCGGTGGCGCCGAGCACCGCGGCCTCCCGCACCCTCAGCGCGTGCGGAACCAGGACCGCGCGCAGCCGGTCGGTCGGCCCGTCGGAGTCGAGCCACTCGACGTGGTCGCTGCCGGCCCGCAGCAACTCCAGCACGCGGTCGGCGTCGCCGATCCGAATCGCTTCGGCCAGCGCACCGATCGACTCGCCGAAGCGATGCGGCGTGCGCAGGGCCGCGACCCGCACGTCGTCGCGGGTAGCGAGCCCGTCCACCAGATCGGCCAGCACCGCGCCGGCTTCCACCGAGGCGAGCTGGTCGGGATCGCCCACCAGGATCAGCCGGGTATCGGGTCGTACCGCCTCCAGCAGGCGGGCCATCATCGTCAGCGATACCATCGACGTCTCGTCCACGACGATGACGTCGTGCGGCAGCCGGTTTCCGCGATTGTGCTTGAATCGCACCGACGTATCCGGCCGCGAGCCCAGCAGTCGATGCAGCGTCGTCGCCGGCAAGCCCACCAGGCGCGCTCGGTCCGCGGCGTCCAGCCGCTGCACCTCGGCGGCCACCGCCTGGGCGAGCCGCGCCGCCGCCTTGCCGGTCGGCGCGGCCAGCGCGATCCGGGGCCGCGGGAGGCCGGCAAGCTCGGCCTGCCCGGCCAGCACGGCAAGCAGCCGCGCCACCGTGGTGGTCTTGCCGGTGCCCGGCCCGCCCGTCAGCACGGTAACCGCTTGCGAGACCGCGATTTCGGCGGCCGCCCGTTGCTCGTCATATCCGGGTGGAAAGAGCCGCTCCAGGGCGGGCGCATCGCTCTTCGCCCGGGGAACGGAAAGCGCGAGCAGGTCGGCGCACACCTGTTGCTCCTCGAGCCAGTACCGGTCCAGGTACATCAGTTCCCCGAACAGCCGCAGCACCGGCGGCGAGCCGAGCAGCGGACTGGACCGCACGGCGGCCATCCACTCGTCGGCGTCGGGCCAGGGCAGGTCCGCATCGCCGACCTGCGCGGCAACCGCCCGCAGGTCCACGCACACCGAACCGCCCCGCAGCGCGCGCACCAGCAGCGCGACCGCCAGCGCCACCCGCTCGTCGGGCTCGCCGGCGAGCGCCGTAAGCCGCTGCGCCACATGGATATCGGCGGCCTCGAAGACGCCGGCCTCGGTATACGTCCGCAGCAGGCCCTCGGCGGCGATCGCCTCCAGCGTCACGCGATCGCCCTCCCGTCGAGCAGGTCCGACAATTCGGCTACCAACGATGACGGCGGCCGCCAGCTGAACACCCCCGCCGGGTGCCCGTCGACCACGGGTGTGGTCGCGCCGCACATCCCGCGCACGAAGAGGTAGAGGACGCCGCCGAGATGCCGGGCCGGGTCGTAGTCGGGCAGCCGCCACCGCAGAAACCGGTGCAGCACAACGCTGTACAGCAGCGCCTGCAGCGGGTAGTCCGAGTGCAGCATCCCCTCGACCAGCCGTGGCCGCTCGTAATCGGCGGACGTCAGCGTCCTGTCGGGATCGCCGAGCCAGTTGGTTTTGTAGTCGACCACCAGATAGCGGTGCGCCGCGCCGTCGGGCACGCGCAGCACGGCGTCGACGGAGCCGGTGAGGTAGCCGCGCAACGGCTGATCACCAAGGGGGCGGCTGATCAACCGATCGGCATAGGACGCCAGCGCGTCGTCGGCCGGTAGGTGCGCGCGCAGTAGCGCCCCCATGTCCGCCAGGCGGATCTCGGGCGCTGCCGAGCGCAGATCGCCGCCGGCCAGCGGGAACTCGAAGTCCAACTCGCGCAACCGATCCCGGAGCCCGATCCGGCGCAGGGTCAGATCTCCGGCCAGCGGACCCAACGGCGTGTCGTGCATCGGCACCATGGCCGCGGCCAGCACGTCCGGGGCCACGTCGACCGGCCACCACACCGAGTGGCTGCGGATGTGCGACTCCAACTCGGCGGCCAGATCGGTGGCCAACGGGTCGGTCGTCTCCAGCACGGCGTGCACCAGCGTGCCGAACTTCGCGCCCATCGGCAGGTCCGCCATCGGCGACGGCACTTCCGGCCCGGATACGCCCTGGGCCAGCGGAATATCACCGGCTTCGTCGTCCAATTCGGTGACCTCCGGCTCGCTGCTCACCCCGATGGACCCGAAGGTTTCCGCCACCCGGATCAGGCCGGAGTACGAGGTGCGCCGCCACCCCGTGTCGATGGCGCGGTGAAAGTGGCGGCTGTCCAGGCCGGAGGGCACCGGCTCGGGCGGCACGGACGGCGCCGCGGCCACCACCGACCGCTCGATCACCGGACCGCCCGCCTCCTCCCATTCGCGCAATCGGGCCATCGCGTCGTCGTCGGAGATCTTGGGCGGTTCGCATCGGTCGGGTACGGAGGCCTCTCCCGGTCGGCGGCCGCGCAGCAACCGCGACAGTCCGCCGTTGGGCTCGTCGAACGCCGGCGACCACCACGCCACGACCTGTGCCTGGGCGCGGGTCAGCGCGACATAGGTCAGCCGGCTGTCGTCGCTGGCGTCCTCCTTGCGGCCCAGCCTCTCGACGGTTTGGAAGTCGGGACTGTCCTTGCCGCCGATGTGCAGGCAGCGCACGCCCTCGTCATGGAACAGCACCACGTCGCGGTCCTGGGTATTGCGGTTGAACGCGAACGGCAAATACACGATCGGGTATTGCAGGCCCTTGCTCACGAACACGGTCATGATCTGCACGGCCGCCGCATCACTGTCCAGGCGCCGGTTGCGTTCGGGCGCGCCGCCGCGTTCGTCGCGTTGCCTGCGCAGCCAGTCGCGGAGCGCGGGCAGGCTGGAGCGCTCCCGGTGCGCGACCTCCTGCAGCAGCTGCGCGATGTGTGCCAGGTCGGTCATGTGGCGTTCGCCGCCGTGGGCGGACAGCACGCGATCGCCCATGCCCGACAGCTGGGCGGCCTCGAAGATGGCCGCGACGCCGCGTTCGCGGGCGTGACCGGCCCACTCCCGCAACGTTTCCGCGACCCGGTCGGTCAGGGTGTCACCGCCGGCCGCCAGCGATTCCGCGGTCTCGCCGAAGAACATCGTCGCCGACGCGGCGCGCACCATGCCGGGCCGGTGCGGTTGGTCAAACGCCTCCAGCAGGCAGAGCCAGTCCTCGGCGGCGTCCGAGGAGAACACGTCGGAGTCGCCCGTGTACACCGCCGGTACGCCCGCGTCACACAGCGCCTTGAAGCAGGCGGCGGCGTCCTTGTGCTTCTCCACGATCACGGCGATGTCGCGGGCCTGCAGCGGACTGCCGCCGAACGTCGCGCCGGCCGCCAGCAACGCACGGACATCGGCGGCCAGGTCGGCGCCGATGTGCGCCCGCAGCTCGTCGATGGGTAGGTTTTGAATCCCGCGACGGCCCAACGTTTCTCGTTGCACCACCCGCAACCGGAACGGATCGTTGTGCGGGGCGCCGGCGAGCCGGTGACCCCGGTGGTAGGCGTCGACGTCGTCCACCACGATCGCGGGGTCGCCCAGTTGGGCGCCGCGCAGCACCACCTGCAGGCGATCGATGAGCGCCGCGTCGCTGCGCCAATTGACGGCCAGCGTCTTCTTCTCACCCGCCGTCTCGGCCGCCCGCAGATACGTCACGATGTCGCCGCCGCGAAACGCGTAGATGGCCTGCTTGGGATCACCGATGAGGATCACCGTCGAGCGCCCGCTGAACGCGCGGTCGATCACCTGCCATTGCACCGGGTCGGTGTCCTGGAACTCGTCGACCATGACGATCGGCCAGCGGTGATGCATGCGGACCCGCGCGGGGGAGTCGTCGGTGGCCAGCGCATCGGCGAGCCGGCTCAGCAGGTCGTCGTAGTCGAGGACGCCCAGCCGCCGCTTGCGCGTGTCGAGTTCCGCGAGAACGTCTTTCGCGAAGGTTACGCACACGGCGGCCCGCGAACCGGGCTCGGGGTCACGCGGCCGCAGCTGCGTCGAGGGATTCCTGACGACCTCACGCGCCAGCCGCAGCGCCTCGCGGTAACCCAGTGCCGGATCGTCGCGCTCCTGCCCGAAATGCGCGAGGTAGAGGTCGTCAACGATCTGGACGATCAGCTCGTCTAGGCTCTCCAGCAGCGTGACGTTCGCGGCGGTGTCGCCGGCCACGCCCAGCGACTTCAACACCAGCTGGCAGAACTGGTGCGTGGTGGCGATCGTCGCCGCGTCGAAGCGGGCCAGCGCGTCGCGGAGGCGCTGCTTGCGCACCGCGCGCTGGTCGTCGGTGCCCTCCAGAAGATAGGCCACCAGCTCGTTGGCGCCGGCACCGTCGCCGAAAGCGGCCACCGCCTCGACCATTTGGCCGCGCACGCGCTCCCGCAGCTCCTGGCTGGCGGCACGACCGAACGTGATGAGCAACATCTGGTCCAGCGTCGCCACACCCTCGGCGACGTAGCGGGTCACCAGGCCGGCCAGCGCGAACGTCTTGCCGGTGCCCGCGCTGGCCTGCAGCACGGTGGTGGACCGATTGGCGGGCAGCGGTCCGAGCAGGTCGAACCGCTCGATCATGTCGGCTTCCTTTCGGCACGCAGCATCGGCAGCCAAACCCGGGCGGCGTACGCGCCCAGCCGGGTGTCTTCGCTGTCGTGCTCCTCACCCGGGCGCGGCGGCCCCATCAGGTCGGTCAGCCGCGTGTTCTTGCCCCACGCGCGCACGTGTGCGGGTGCGGAGTCCTCCGCGGGATACCGCTCACTGGATTTCCACCGGTATTGCGCCTCGCGCAGCGGATCGTCGCCGCAGTGCCGGGCGGCCGCCCATGCATAGGATGTCTTGATGGGCAACGGAATCGGCTCCCGGCGCCCGGCGTCGTAGATCGCCACCAGCTCACGCAGCACCGCCGAGGCGTCCTCGTGTGGCCGCCCGAGCCCCTCCACCCGCGGGGTGGTGCCCCTCTTGAGGCGGCCGATGCACACCGCCGACCAGTCGCGGTCGGGGTCGTGAGCGATCAACGCCAGCAAGGGAATCCACGACTCGAGCAGATGCTTGCCGTCCAGCTTGGAGTAGGTCACCGACACCAGCCGCTCCCCGTACACCGGTGCCACCGTGCCCGTGAGCCGCCGTCCGGAGCCGAGATCGATGTCGACGTCGTACGCCCGGGCGTCGGCCCGGCGGTGCTGCTGCGCGGCGGCCGCCAGCAGGGCGGCCTGATCGCGAATCTCGGTTGCCCTGCGCCAGCCCAGTTGGCCCGGTGGCAGGGTCCCCCGTCGCCACTCGGCCTGCCGGGCGTCGTCCGGTGTCCACCCGCGCAGGATGTCGCTCAGCATCCGGTCGCCGACCGTCCACTCCTCGAGGCCGTCGAGGTCGACGGGCATGGCGTCCTGCACGCCGTCCACATCCCGCGGCAGCGTGAACTCCAGGGCGCGGAAGAAGCCCTTGACCGGGTCCTTGAAGAAGCTCACGAGGTCGGCGAGGACGACGTCCTCGGCCGGCGGTGCCGGCAGCGGTCCCGAAATGAACCGGGGCGCTTCGCCGCGTTCGCCCGCGGCGGCCCGCGCCGCCCGCAGCACGGTCGGGTCGAAGCTGAACGGATCTTTCGGCACCAGCTTTCCCGGGATGACGTTGCGAACGTCGAAGGGCTGCAACGGATGCTGGACGACGATGCGCCCGCGAACCTTGCCCGTCTTCTCGCTCGACGCGGTCATGTCCAGGGTGTCCAGAAGCTCGGCCAGCGGCACCGCGGGCGGGCGCGGCTGGCCCGAGTACTCGTTGGCGCCGGTGTAGGTGATCACCAGCTTCTCGGTGGCCGCGCCGATGGCGTCCAGCAGCAATTGCCTGTCCTCCGAACGGATGTCGCGTTCGCCGGTCATCGGGTCGCGGGCCAGCGCGTCGTCGCCGTCGACGACACCGAGCCGGGGGAACACGCCGTCGTCGAGGCCCACCAGGCACACCACCCGGTGCGGCACCGAGCGCATCGGGATCATGGTGCAGACCGTCAGCGTGCCGCTGCGGAAGTTGGCCCGCGTCGGGCGCCCGGCGAGGCGCCCCTCGAGCAGTGCCCGGATGTCGGGCAGGCGCAGCATCGTGCCGGCGTGCGGTCCGGCGTCGGCCAGCGTCGAGGCGAACTCCCGGTGCATCTGACTGGTCTGCCACAGGTCCGAGTCGTCGATGCGCGTCAGCAGATCGATACCGTCGGCCAGCGCGGCCAACCAGTCGCGCAACGGCCGCGCGCCCGTGAGCGAGTCGACCGCATGTTGCAGGCGTTCCACGAATTCGGCGAACTGCCCGGCCAATTGGACGCGATTGCTGCTGACATCGTCGAGGGGCAATGTCGCGTCCAGCCAGGCGTGCGAGTCGTCGGACATCGCGACGCCGGCCAGCACCCGGTCGATGCCGAAACGCCAAGTGTTGTGCACGAAGTCGACGTGGTACGGCCGCCTATGTTCCTGGTCGAACCCCCACCGGATGTTGGCCTGCCGGACCCAGCGGGTGATGGCCTCCAGGTCGTCGTCGGTGAAATCGAATCGGGCGCGCACGGGTGCCACCTCGGCGAAGTCGAGCACCTCGCTGGCCGTCACCCGGCTGCCGGCCAGCGCCAGCAACCGCGAGGCCACGCCGAGCAGCGGATTGGTCTGCAGCGGAGAGCGGTCTGCGAGCCGCACCCGCAACCGATGCGCGGGATGCGCGCCGTGCACCACGTCGCCCAGCCCGAAATCGGCGACGATCAGCGGCGCGTACGTCTCGATGTCCGGGCACATCACCAGGATGTCGCGCGGCTCCAGCGTCGGGTCGTCCTGCAGCAGGCCGAGCAACACCTCGCGCAGCACGTCGACCTGGCGCACCGGCCCGTGGCAGTTGTGTATCTGCACGGAGCGGTCATCGTCGGCGAGGTTACGCCCTTGCGGCCGAACGGTATCCGCGGCGATGTCGGATTGCAGCCAGCCGAGCAGCGTGCCGGGACGTTCCGGCACTGGGAGATGCTCGTCGGTCTGCGGATCGGCGGGCAGGCCGCGTTGGAGTTCACGCAGGTCGCGCCCGAGCGTGGCCAGCAGCGGATGGCCCACGGTGCGATGGCCGGTGTCCGCGCGGCGGGGGATGGCACCGCGGGTGTCGGCCAGCGCGCGCCACAATTGGTCGCTGGGATGAGGCAGCCACAGGTGCAACTCGTGGTGGGCGGACAACGCGTCCAGCAGCTCCAGGTCGGTGCACGCCAACCGGGTATGGCCGAACAGGGACAGCCGCGCCGGCAGGTCGGCCCGACCTTCGCGCAACCCGGTGAGGGTCTTCTGGTGCCGGATGTGCGGGGGATCGGCGGGCACGGCGGCGACCAGCGCCCGCCAGAGCTCCGGTTGCCAGGCCAGGTCGGGGTCGAGGTCACCCGGATCGCCCGCCAGCCAGTCGGCCAGCAGGCTCGGACGTTGCCTGGCGTACGAGGCGAACAGGCCGGCCAGCCGGCGTGCCACCGAGTAGCGGCGGCCGCGGCGCAGCTCGGCCTCCGCCTCCGTCGGCGCGAAGTGGCCCAAATGCGTTGCCAGGGTGCGGCACCACGGCTGATCCAGCGAGCGGTCGATCACCTGCAGCAGCGACCAGGCCATCGCGTCCGGCGACCACGGATCCTCGTCCGCGGGGCCGGTGAGTTCGGCGATCAGGGAGCCGGGGCTACGGAATACCACCCCGGCGCACACGCCATCATTACCCCGGGCACGACCGAGCACATGCGAGAGCCGCTGGCTGAGCCAGCGCTCCACGCCGCGCGCGGGCACCAGCACCAGTTCTTCGGCGAACGGGTCGGTCTGCGGGTTTGCCAGCAGGGCGCCGAGGCCGTCGGCAAGGAGATCGGTGCGTTCGGCACGGTGGAGATGAAGCGCCATTGCGGTGCAACGATAGACCCCGACACCGACACCGGGAGGCAGGACGGCCTTCGAGGTCGCGTGCCGGCGCGATCACCGGGCGGTGGTGACCCATCGCCCGCCGCGATAGCGACAAAAGTCCCTGCACCGGTCGGCTCCGCTGTGCCAGGCTGAACCCATGGCCGGCGTCGCGGATGCCATCGGGTGGGTGAGTAGGCAGATCGGGGACCGGGTTCCCAAGGCGGACCTGGATCAGCGCGACCCGGACTTCATCCGAGACCAGCTGCCCGGCACCTGGCTGGTGGCGTCGCTCTATTTCCGGGCCGACGTCCGCAGACTCGACCGCATCCCGGCGCACGGCCCGGTGCTGCTGGTCGGCAACCACAGCGGCGGCAACGTCCCGCCCGACACCTTCGTCTTCACCCTGGCGTTCTGCTCGTACTTCGGCGTGGAGCGCCCGTTCTATCAGCTCGCGCACAACCTGGTCACCCTCTACCCGCCGCTGCGCTGGCTGCGCAAATTCGGGACCGTGGCGGCCAGCCCCGAAAACGCCCGTCTCGCTTTGGAATCCGGCGCAGCCGTGCTGGTGTACCCGGGCGGCGACTACGAGGTCTTCCGCCCGTCCTGGCAGCGGCACGTCGTCGACTTCGGTGGCCGCAAAGGCTTCGTGCGGCTCGCCCGGGAGACCGGCGTGCCGATCGTTCCGGTGGCCAGCGTCGGCGGCCAGGAGACGGCATTCTTCCTCGGCCGCGCGCAGTGGCTGGCCAAACTGTTGCTGCTCGACAAGGTGGTCCGGCTCAAGAGTGTGCCGATCTCGCTGGCGCTGCCGTGGGGCCTCAACGTCAGCGACCTGCTCGGGCATATCCCGTTGCCCGCGAAGATCGTCATCGAGGTGCAGGAGCCGATCACGGTGCACGACGATGACCAGGCGGTGTACGACGCGGTGATCGCCAGCCTGCAGGCCGGTGTCGATCGGCTCGCCGCCCAACGCCGATTGCCGGTGATCGGCTGATGCGCGTCGAACGGCGGATCGTCGTCAATGCGGACCGCGACACCGTGTGGAAGGTGCTCAGCGACCCGGATCGCTACCCCTCGTTCCTGCCGCACCTGGAGCGCTGGGAGACCCTGACCGAGGGCCCGGCCCGGGTGGGCGCCCGCTACACCGTGCTGTGGAAGATCGGCTCGATCCCGGTGGGCGGCATCGCCGAAGTGGTGGAGTTCGATACGGCGCGGGATCTGGCCTGGATCAACATCACCGGCGTCACACAGCGGGGCCGGTTCCGGTTGCGCGACGGCGGGCCGGGCCGAACCCGGGTGACATTTCGGCTCGCCTACAGCTCGGAGGGCGGGCTGCTGGGCCTGATCGCCGATCGGGTGGCGGCGTTCTGGGTCGGTCGTTCCCTCGATGAGAGCCTGAAAAGCCTTCGGCGCCTTGTCGAGTCGTGACCTGCGCCTACTTGGCCAGCGTGAACTGGTTGATATCGATGTAGCCGTCCCGGAAAGCCTTGGCGCAACCGGTCAGATACCTCATGTATCGCTGGTACACCTCTTCGGACTGGATCGCGACCGCCTCGCTGTGGTGTGCCTCGAGCGCCGCGGCCCACAGGTCGAGCGTCCGGGCGTAGTGCAGCTGCAGCGACTGCCTGCGCAGGAGGTTGAAGCCCATCTTCGAGGCGTGGAACTCCACCATCTCGATCGGCGGCAACTGGCCGCCCGGGAAGATCTCAGTGGCGATGAAGCTGTTGAAGCTGGTCTGCTCCTCGGTCATTGGCAGGCCGCGTTCGAGGATCTGCTCCGGGGTGAACATGGTGATCGTGTGCAGCAGCATCACCCCGTCGTCGGGCAGCACCCGGAAGGCCGTCTGGAAGAAATCGTCGTAGCGGTCGTACCCGAAGTGCTCGAAAGCGCCGATGGAGACGATCCGGTCGACGGGCTCGTCGAACTGTTCCCAGCCCTGCAGCAGCACCCGCCTGCTGTGGGTGGTGTTCATGGCGTCGAACATCTTCTGCACATGGGCGGCCTGGTGCTCGGACAGCGTCAAGCCGATGACGTCGACGTCGTATTTCTCGATCGCGCGGCGCATGGTGCCGCCCCAGCCGCAGCCCACGTCCAGCAGCGTCATCCCCGGCCGCAGGCCCAGCTTGCCGAGTGCCAGGTCCATCTTGCGGAACTGCGCCTCTTCCAGCGGGATGTCTCGCATGCGATCGAAGTAGGCGCAGCTGTAGGTCATGGTGGGGTCGAGGAACAGCCGGAAGAAGTCGTCGGACAGGTCGTAGTGCGCCTGGACGTCCTCGAAGTGCGGCGTCAGGTTCTCCGTCATACCAGCTACGCGCCTTTCTGAAACCGGGCCATTCAGCTGTACACGAGCGGGCGGCTCAGCTGGTTCAACCCTGACTTCCCGTAACTGCCGGAATCAAACTTCGGCGCGCGTATGCGGGGAATTCGGATGAGGCTACCCCCGTTTACCCGGAGTCGGCTGGAGAATGAGGAGGAACAAATGGAGGCTTGGGACGCGATCCGCGCCCGGCGCAACGTCCGGCAGTACAAACCGGACTCGATTTCCGAAGACGACCTCAACCGCATCGCCGAGGCCGGGTGGCGCGCGCCGTCGGCGAAGAACCGCCAGCCGTGGGACTTCGTGATCGTCACGGACCGGGCGCAACTGCTGGACCTGTCCACCGTCTGGCAGGGCGCGGGGCACATCGCCGCCGCGGCGGCGGCGATTGCCATCGTGGTGCCCGTGCCGCCCGACGAGCGCCGGGTGGTGACCGACAATTACGACGTCGGGCAGGCCACGATGGCGATGATGATCGCGGCCACGGACCTGGGCATCGGGACCGGGCATTCGTCGGTGGGGGACCAGGAGAAGGCGCGGGCCATCCTCGGTGTCCCCGAGGACCGGCTGGTGGCCTTCCTGCTCGGCGTCGGCTATCCCGCCGACCGCCCGCTCGCCCCGATCCGCACACCGAACCGGCGGCCGTTCGACGAGGTCGTCCACCACGGTCGTTGGTGAGGAAGCGGTCTTAAGCTCTTCACCGTGCACGACCACCGGGGCGACTACGGAATCGACGGCTCGTTTCACACCGTCTCGGCGCGCTGGCAGGCGATGGGCATCGCCGCGCAGGCCGCCGCCCTGGCCGGGTGGGGCGCTATCAGCTGGGCGCGCGGCAAGCGGGTGCCGGCTGCGCTGGCAGCGACGTCAGCCGTTGGGATCGCCTCTAGCGCAGCCCTTTACGCGTACGCGACGCGGGTCGGCAAGTTCGTCGTGTGGGACCGGGTGCTGGGCGACCTCGAGCTGCGGGGCGACGAAACGGTGCTCGACCTCGGCTGTGGGCGCGGTGCGGTGCTGCTCGCCGCGGCCAAGCGGTTGCCGAGGGGCCGGGCGATCGGCGTCGATCTGTGGCACGCCGACCAGACTGACAACTCCCCGGCCGCCACCCTGGCGAACGCGGCGCTAGAGCACGTCGCCGATCGCGTCGAGGTGCACACCGCCGACATGGCCGCCCTGCCCGTGGCCGACGACAGCGTTGACGTGATCGTCAGCAACCTGGCTATCCACAACATCGCGACGCGCGCCGGCCGGCGCAAGGCTCTCGACGAAGCGGTCCGGGTGCTGCGCCCGGGTGGGCGGCTGGCCATCGCGGACCTATGGGAGACGCGCCAGCATGCCGCGCACCTACGGGAACTGGGTTGGCGAAACGTGCGGCGCCGCAACCTCGGCTGGCGTATGTACTACGGCGGTCCGTGGTTTTCCACCCGCCTGGTCACCGCGACGAAGCCGGGGTGAGGACCGCCCGATCCTCACGGCACGCGTCGCCGCCGGCGTGCATGCTTGGGGCCATGAACAGACACGAGATCACCGAGCAGATCGTCCTGGCCCGCCTGAGGCTCGGCCTGACGTGGCAGCAGCTGGCCGAGGCCATCGATCGGCCGGTGGTATGGACCACCTCGGCGCTGCTGGGCCAACACCCCATTCCCGCTGAGCTGGCAAGGATTCTCGCCGAGAAGCTGAACCTGGAGGAGTCGGTGGTGCCCGTGCTGGCGGCACCGCCCATGCGTGGCGGGCTGCCGACCGCCGTGCCGACCGACCCAACGATCTACCGCCTCTACGAGGCCCTGCAGGTTTACGGCGGCGCCATCAAGGAGCTGATCCACGAACAGTTCGGCGATGGCATCATGAGCGCGATCAACTTCAGCGTCGACCTGCAGAAGAAATCGCACCCGTCCGGCGACCGCGTCGTGGTGACCCTGGACGGCAAATTCCTTCCATATCAATGGGTTTCGGCGGGTGCCTGAAATGGCCGACGAGGCGAAGCCGGTAGACCTCGTTCTCTCCGGCGGCGGCGTGAAGTTCATCGGCCTGGTCGGCGCGGTCGCCGCGCTCATGGATGCCGGCTACTCGGCCTATCGGGTGTCGGGTGTTTCGGCCGGATCGGTGGTCGCGGTGATCTCGGCGGCCGCGTCCAACGGGGATCAACTGACCAGTGGTCAGGTCAGGGAACTCGCGCTGTCGGTGCCTTTGCGCAGTTGGCGGGACGCGGGCCCGGTGCCCTTCGTCGGGTCTGCCTGGGGGCTGGTGCGAGACACGGCCATGTACCGCGGCGATTTCGCCCACGAGTGGATCCGAAGCGAGCTGAAGAACCTGGGGGTTGTCACGTTCGGTGATCTCGCGCTCGACGACGCCGACCTTCCTCCCGAACGGCGCTACAAGGTGGCGGTCACGGTCGCCGATGTCACCGCGGCGCAGCTGGTGCGACTGCCCTGGGACTATCAGCGGCTTTACGGGCTCGATCCCGACGAGCAACCCGTCGCGGACGCGGTCCGCGCCTCGATGGCGATCCCGTTCTTCTACCCCCCGGTCAGGCTGACCGACACCATGGGGCTCACGTCGAACCTGGTCGACGGCGGGGTGCTGTCGAATTTCCCGGTCGACTCGCTGGACCGCACCGACGGTAAACCGCCGCGTTGGCCGACGTTCGGGATCACGGTGATGCCCAAGCTCGCCGAGGGCGTGGAACAGGTGTTCCCGGCGTTGCGCCCGCTGGGTTTCCTCAAGCAGTCGGCCCTGCTGCAAAGCCTCTTCACCACCATGCTGGTCGGCCATGACCAGGCACAGCTGAGCCTGCCGTGGGTCAAATGCCGCACCATCGGAGTCGCGTCCACCGACGTGAGCGTTCTCGACTTCGGTATTTCCAGGGGGCGCCTGGAAGAGCTCTGCGACAGGGGCTACGCGGCCGCGCAGGATTTCTTGTCGACCTGGGACTGGCCGGCGTATCTGGACCGCTTCCGATCGTCGCGGAAGTGAAGTGACGGCACGTCGCGCACATGTCAGACTGGCGGCGAGGAGGCGAAGGAACGCGGTGGCGGCTAGCAGCGGCCACCGCGTTCGCCATTCAGTTCATCAATACCTGTGGCGAAAGTTCCTTCAGCATCGCGTTGGCCCAGCGCATCTGGCGCAGCGTCTCGGGGTGGCAGCGCGACGCCAAGCTCAGCAGTTCGGGATCCTTGGCGGCCTGCGCGCCCTGGGCCAGCAGCTCCCAATCCAGTGACGCCCCCGCCGCCAGGCGGTGAATCCGCCGCAAGTCGGCGAGCAGCACCAGGCCGGGCTCCGGCCGGTGCCGCAAGATGCCGCTCATCCAGGACTGCACCCCTCCGGTGATCACGCGGGTGCGGGGCTCGGCGGACAGGTGCAGACCGTAGTGGCGGCCGTGCTCGGCCAGTTCGTTCAGGTGCTGCTGCGACCAGCCGGCCAGGTCTTGCGCCAGGTGATTGATGTCCTGGTCGCTGTGGTGCCGCGCGGCCACCAGGTTGAGCTTGTGGGCCAGCTTGCGTTCGGAGCGGTGCAGCTCGCGGATCGCCATTTTGAGCTTCATCGCCGGCCCCCGGTCGCCAGGACTTCGGTCACGCCGGCGGCCGCCCCGCCAGCCGTGGCGGGCACCGTCCCATTGACCGGCGCGGACGCCGTGGTGGTGGGCGCGTGCGCGGCGCCGTTTCTTTCGGCCTGGCCCGCTCGACTCTTCTGGATCCGAGCGGCCGCGGTCTTGTAGATCGGCTGCTTGGAAACAGGATCCCAATCGGTGGGGGTGAGTTCGTTGCCGGCCCGCTGGTGGGCCTTGCTGCCGGTGTCCCAATAGCCGTAATGGAAGGGCACGAACAAGACGCCGTCGCGGATGCCGCAGATGCGGGCGGCGCAGGTGACGCGGCCGCGCGGCGTGCCCACTTCCACAAGGTCGCCCTCGCCGATGCCCAGTCGCCGGGCGTCGGGTTCCGAGACTTCCACCCAGACGTCGGGCGCGGCATCCTGAAGTTGTTGTGCCCTAGCGGTTTTCGTGCGGGTGTGGAAGTGGTAGACGGTGCGGCCGGTGATCAACGCGAACGGATACTCGGAGCTGGGTCGCTCGTGCGGGGGAAGGTATTCGGCCGCCCTGATGATGGCCTTGCCGAAGGGATTCATGGAGCGGTATTCATCCGGCTGCAACGGGGCGCCCGTGATCAGGTCTTTGCCGTAGGCCTCGCAGTAGTCCGGTGCCGCCCAGAACTTGGCGTCGGCGTAGAGCCGTTCGGTGCCGTCGGGATGCTCTGCGTTGCAAGGCCACTGGATGCCGCTGCCGCCACGCAGCTTCTCATAACTCAGGCCGGTGTAGTCGCACGGCCGGCCCGCGGTGCATTGCTTCCACGCCTCGAACGCCGACTCGGGATCGGTCCACGGCGGGAACGGTTGGCCGTCCTTGTCGCGGAAATCCATCCGACGGGCATAGTCCAGGAAGATGTCGAGATCCGAACGCGCGGAACCCGGTGGCTCCACGGCCTTTTCGGACAGGTGGACGGTGCGGTCCGCGTTGGTGAAGGCACCGGTCTTCTCCCCCCACGCCGCGGCCGGCAACACCACGTCGGCCAGCGCAGCGGTCTCGGTCATGAAGATGTCCTGGACGATGAGGAACAGCCGCTCCTGGGAGAAGATGTCACGGATTCGCGGCAACTCCGGCAGGGACACCGCGGGATTGGTGGCGGTTACCCACAACATCCGCAGGGTCCCCTCCTCGGCGAAGCGGAACATCTGCATGGCATGGGTCGGCGGGGCGTAGTGCGGAATCTGGAGGGGCTCCAGGTTCCACAACTTCGCCAGTTCCTTGATGTGGGAGTCGTTGGACCAGTTGCGGAAGCCGGCCAGGTCCCCGTCCGCGCCGCACTCGCGGGTGTTCTCGGCGGTCGGCTGCCCGTTCATCTGCAGCACTCCGCAGCCGGGCTTGCCCAGCATGCCGCGCACCAGGTGAATGTTGTTGACCTGCACCGCCGCCGCGGTCGCCTGGTGTGATTGATAGAAGCCCTGCAACACGGTGGACAGCAACCGCTCGGCGGTGCCGAGTAGCCGCGCCGCGCGCCGGATGTCCTCGGCCGCCACCCCGCAAATCTCGGCGACCCGTTCCGGCGGGAACTCCTCGACCCGGCTGCGCAGCTCGCCGAAACCGACTGTGTGCGTGTCGATGTAGTCCCGGTCGATCCAACCGTGGCCGATGATCTCGTGCAGCAGGCCGTTCATCAACGCCACGTTGGTGCCGGGCAGCGGCGCGAGGTGAACGGTGGCGTGCCGGGCAACCGGCGTGAGCCGGGGGTCGACGCACACGATCGCCGGCGGCGAGTTGCCGGCCAGCCGGTCCAGCATCCTGGCCCACAACACCGTTTGCGTCTCGGCGACGTTGTGGCCGAACAGCGCGATGACGTCGGCATGGTCGACGTCGGTGTAGGAACCCGGCTGTCCGTCGCAGCCGAACGATTCCTTGAGGGCCTCGGCGGCCGTCGCGGTGCACAGGCGGGTGTTGCCGTCGACGTGGTTGGTGCCGATCGCCCCGTGCGCGATGGCCCCCTGGGTGTAGTACGCCTCGAGGAACAACTGCCCGGAGGTGTAGAAGCCGATGGAACTGGGGCCGTAGTTGTCGAGGAGTTGCCTGCTGCGAGCCACGATGTGGTCCATCGCGGTGTCCCAGTCGCACGGCCTCAATTCGCCGCCGACTCGAATCATCGGACTGGCCAACCGGTCTCGCGAGTTATTGGCCTGCCAGCCGAACAGGTCTTTGGGGTCGAGCCGGCCGTGGTTGACCCGGTCGACGGCGCGGCCCCGCACCCCCACGATCCGCCCGTCCTTGACGGCGATGTCCAGGCCGTCTCCGTTGGAATGCAACACGGCCGCCGACTGCACCCAGCGGTCCACCGACTCGGGCGTGACGCCGTCGGCCAGGTAGGTGTCGACGCGCTCGGGCCACCGCGTGCCCGGTTCGTACGGTGTCCGCGTTCCCCAGGGTTCCGCGATCCGGTCTACTGTCACGCCGGGGGCGTACCCGGCCGCCGGTGTCCAAAACGTCGTGGCCGGGGGGTCAGCGGCTGCTCTACAGCCCGAACTCGGCCTCGATGCCGTCGATCCCGGCCCGAATGGCCTTCAGCGCGTCGGCGCGGGCGCGCAACTTCGTTGCGGCGTGGGCGTGTTGGTGCAGACCGGCGAATTCACGCGCGGCCTCCTCGGCCCGACTCACCACCATCTCCGGCAGCACGATCTCGTCGACGAAGCCGGCGGCCAGCGCGGTCTCACCGAAGAACGTCTTGGCGAGCCCGGCGGCTTGCTGGTAAGCCGACTGCGTCAGCCGCAGCTTCATGATCTCCAGCGCCGCGTACGGGATGACCATGCCGATCGCCACCTCGTTGGCCTGAATGTTGTAGGCGTGCGCGGCCACTCGATGATCGCCGGACGACAGCAGGAACGCCCCCATCGCGATGGCGTGGCCGGTGCAGGCCATCACGACCGGCTTGGGATGGGACAGCAGCCGATAGGACAGCTCGAAGCCGCCCCGCAGCATGTCGATCGCCGGCTGCGCCTCGCCCGAGGTCAGGATCTTCAGGTCGAATCCGCCACTGAACACCCGGTCGTTGCCGGTGATCACCAGCGCCCCGGCGTTGTCCGCCTCGGCCCGGTCGATCGCCTCGCCCAGCGCCTGCTGCATCGTCGGACCCAAGGCGTTGACCTTGCCGTCGTCCATCTTGATGACCGCGATGGAATCCTTGAGGCTGTAGTGGACCGGGCCGCTCATCGGTTGCTGGCTCCTTGCCGTCACGCGGGCTGACTGTGGTGTTTGCCCAGGTCGTCCTCGGCATCGCCCCAGCGCAGGCTGACATCGGTGGGCTCATCGACCTGGCGGGTGCGCCATCTGTCCTGCGTTTCCCGCACCGCACCGTTGATCCGTTCGATCTCGCTGCGGAACACCTCGGGACGGGTTTCCTTACTCGCGTAGTGGAAGTAGGTCAGCAGCCCGCGCAGCAGCTCCAGCTTCTGCTTCTCCCGCTTCGCCAGGTCGTGGGTCGTCATCAGCTCGATGCGCTGGACGGGCGGCAGGGAGTCCCAGTCCAGCACCACCTGGGTCTCCAGCGGAACGCGCTCGCGCTCCCAGAACCGCCGCCCGTGCCGCCGCTCCGGCCGGTCGAAGTAGCTGATGGTGCCCGTGAAGCGAGACTCGATGCCACTGCCGATCTCGGCGCGGTCGAGCGCCGAATCCCACACCATGCGCCATTCCTGGCCGGGGGCCAGCACCGGCAACTCGCGGGGGAGTCGCAGTTCGGCGACGTCGGCGTAGCCATCGGTGGCGTTCTCGTATTCGGCCACCGTCGGCGGATTCATGAACGAGAACGTGATGTCGTACGCCGCGGTCTGACCGAAGTTCCTGACCACCAGTTCGATGACGTGCCAGTCGGCGGGATGCGGTTCCATGAACATCGCGACTTGCGGCCGGGTCTGCTCCGCGACCAGTCGGCGATTGCGGGTGATCTGCCGGTTGGTGAAGATCAGCGTGACGACGGCGAGCGCAATCGCCGCCCACGCCGCCCACGCGATCCAGGTGCTGGACCCAACGTGCGTCATTCCGTGCCAGCCGTCCTGGATCCACCCCATGGAAGCCACCCTCCGCTTATATCACAGGCCGATTGCCGGCTCGTCCCGATCGAGCGATCGCCGCCCGCCTCAGCCGCCCATCAGCATTCGCCACTGCGCCAGGTCTGCGGCGCGATAGACGTAGTTGGAACGCTTGACTTCCGACAACGATGCGCTCGGTTCCGCCGAATACCAGTGCCCGGGAAAAACCGTCGGGTCACCGGGCAGGGTCGCGAGTTGCTGCAGGCTGCGGTACATCTCGTCGGAGTCGCCGCCGGGAAAGTCGGTCCGGCCGCAGCCCTCCAGGAACAACGTGTCACCGGCCACGAGGCGACCATCGAGCAGGAAGCACTGGCTGCCGGGCGTGTGGCCCGGCGTGTGCAGCAACTCGATCTCGATGTCGCCGATGCTGACCTTGTCGTGATTCTCGTGGGCGGTGAGGTCACCCATGCCGATCCCGGTGACTCGCGAAACCCATTGTGCCTCATGGGTATTGACATGAACCGGCACGGCTTTCCGTTCCAGCAGCTCGGCCAGGCCCTGCAGGGTGAAGCCCATCATCGATCCGCCCACGTGGTCGGGATGATGATGGGTCACCAGCACCCCCGACAGGTGCATGCCGTCGGCCTCGAGCGTGTCGAGCAGTTCGCCGGCGGCGTAGGCGGGGTCGACCACCACGCAATCGCCCGTTTCACGGTCGCCGATCAGGTAGGCGAAGTTGCGCATTTGGGTCGCAAACATGTCGCCGGCGGCGAAATCGCGCCCCGAGAGCAGTTGCCGAAAGTACAGCCGGTCCGTTGACACGTGACCAGACTAGGACGTGCCCGCGAAGGGTCCGCAGCGCGCACGCGACTGAGGGGTCCAAAGCCCGTGGTTTGGTCCGGTTGCGCGCCAGGTTGTACCCTCTTTTAGGCCCGCGGCACTGTCGATTCGGGTGAACGGCCCCCTTAGCTCAGTCGGTAGAGCGTTTCCATGGTAAGGAAAAGGTCAACGGTTCGATTCCGTTAGGGGGCTCGGCGGACGCCGAGCAGGCGCGGCGGCTCAACCCCAAATGGGGTGGCCAGAGGCGATGTAGCTCAGTCGGTTAGAGCGAACGACTCATAATCGTTAGGTCGCCGGTTCGAGTCCGGCCATCGCTACAACACAACAATGCACTTTTGAGAGATTTGAGAGAGAACCGTCATGGCTTCCAGTACCGACGTACGGCCGAAGATCACCTTGGCATGCGAGGTGTGCAAGCACCGCAACTACATCACCAAGAAGAATCGGCGGAACGACCCCGACCGCATGGAGCTGAAGAAGTTCTGCCCGAACTGCGGCAAGCACCAGGCGCACCGAGAGACGCGCTAGCAGCGCCCGCGAGTGATTATTCAGACTGACTAGGTAGATTCTAGAGCCGTGCCGTTAACCGAAGACATCATCGGTATGCACTACCGCTATCCCGACTATTACGTCGTGGAGCGGGAGAAGATCCGCGAGCACGCCGTCGCCGTGCAAAACGACGACGCTGCATTCCTCGAGGAGAAGGCGGCGGCAGAACTCGGGTATGACGGGCTGTTGGCCCCGTTGACGTTCATCTGCGTGTTCGGCTACCAGGCGCAGACGGCGTTTTTCAAGTACGCGAACATCGCCGTCCAAGACGCGCAGATCGTTCAGGTCGACCAGGTGCTGAGGTTCAAGGCGCCGATCGTGGCGGGCGACAAGCTGTACTGCGACGTCTATGTGGATTCAATGCGGGTGTCGCACGGCACCCAGATCATCGTGACCAAGAACATCATCACCAACGAAGCCGGTGACGTTGTGCAGGAGACCTTCACGACCCTGGCGGGTCGTGCGGGTGAGGATGGAGAAGAGGGATTTTCTGATGCCACTGCGTGAGTTCAGCTCGGTGAAGGTGGGTGACCAGCTCCCCGAGCGGACCTACCCGCTGACCCGTCAGGATCTGGTGAACTACGCGGGCGTCTCGGGCGACCTGAACCCGATCCACTGGGACGACGAGATGGCCAAGGTCGTCGGGCTGGACACCGCGATCGCGCACGGCATGCTGACCATGGGCATCGGTGGCGGCTACGTCACCGCGTGGATCGGTGACCCCGGTGCGGTCACCGAGTACAACGTGCGGTTCACCGCGGTGGTGCCGGTGCCCAACGACGGCAAGGGCGCCGAGCTGGTCTTCAACGGCCGGGTGAAGTCGGTCGACCCGGAGACCAAGTCCGTGACCATCGCGCTGACGGCCACCACCGGCGGCAAGAAGATCTTCGGTAGGGCCATCGCGTCCGCGACTCTCGCGTAGCGGGGCCTGTTAATGGCGCTAAAAACCGATATCCGCGGAATGATCTGGCGGTACCCGGACTACTTCGTCGTGGGCCGTGAACAGCTCCGCCAGTTCGCCTTGGCCGTCAAGGACCGCCACCCGGCCCACTACAGGGAGGACGCGGCCGCCGCGCTCGGCCACGAAGCGATCCTCGCGCCGCTGACCTTCGCGACCATCTTCGCCAAGCTGGTCCAGCTGGATTTCTTCCGGCACGTCGACATCGGCATGGAAACTCTGGTGATCGTGCAGGTCGATCAGCGGTTCGTGTTTACCAAGCCGATCAAGGCCGGCGACAAGCTGTGGGCCCGGATGGACGTAATGTCGGTGGACGAGCGGTTCGGCGCCGACATCGTGGTCACCAAGAACATGTGCACGAACGAGCAGGGTGAGCTGGTCATGGAGGCCTACACCACGCTGATGGGCCAGCACGCCGACCAGGCGGAGAACCTGCGTTGGGACCCGGAGTCCGGGCAGGTCGTCAGAACGGCGTAATTAGTATCTGACTCGCGCGTCGATGTACACTCGGACCTCGGGGTTTTCCCAGCATCAGCGCGCTTTCCGTGAAGTCGAGCAATCGGAAGGCGCGCGTGTCATGTAAGCCCCGGTAGGTAAGCGCAGGTTGGCCTGCCAACCGCGAAGGGGCGTAGCTCAACTGGCAGAGCAGCGGTCTCCAAAACCGCAGGTTGCAGGTTCAAGTCCTGTCGCCCCTGCTGAACACGAAGGCGTGCCATGGTGGACACTGGAATAGTGGACGTCCACCACGGGACGGCCTGCGGGATACTAGCAAACTTAAGGAGCATGCGGTGAGCGACGAAGGCGACGCTGCCAACGACGCCACAAGCGACGGCGCTGACAGGGAGGACGACCGCGCGAACGGCGGTCGGACCGCTGTGGTGACGCGGCCGCAGCGCCCCACCGGCAAACGATCCCGGCAGCGGGCGGCCGACACCGGCGAGGACATCGACGTAGAGTCGGCGGACGAGGGCGAGGTTGCCAAAGCGGACAAGGCCACCAAGGGCGCCAAAGCCAAGAAGGCCAAGAAACCGAAGAAGCCAGGGGACCGTTCGGCCAACCCGTTCGTGTTCGTCTTCAACTACCTCAAGCAGGTGGTTGCCGAGATGCGGAAGGTTATTTGGCCCAACCGCAAGCAGATGCTCACCTACACATCGGTGGTGCTGGCGTTCCTGGCTTTCATGGTGGCGCTGGTCGGCCTCGCGGACTTCGGCCTCACCAAGCTTGTGCTGCTGGTGTTCGGCTGAGCGAGAAGATAGAGAGGACTGAAAACCGTGACTACCTTCGACGGTGACACGTCCGCGGGTGAAGCGGTCGACGTAGAAGAGCGCGCAGAGGGCGCTGCGGAGGCCCCGGAAACAGCCGCGGAAACGGTCGCAGAAGCGGCCCCGGAAACGGACGCCGAAACCTCAGCGGCCGAGGCTTCCGAGGAGTCGGCCGAAGAGGTCGACCCGGCGGCCGCGCTCAAGGCGGAACTGCGCCGCAAGCCCGGCGACTGGTACGTCATCCACTCCTACGCGGGATACGAGAACAAGGTCAAAGCCAATCTCGAGACCCGTGTGCAGAACCTGGACGTCGGCGACTACATCTTCCAGGTCGAGGTGCCCACCGAAGAGGTCACCGAGATCAAGAACGGTCAGCGCAAGCAGGTCAATCGCAAGGTGCTGCCCGGCTACATCCTGGTGCGCATGGATCTGACCGACGACTCGTGGGCCGCGGTGCGCAACACGCCGGGCGTCACCGGTTTCGTCGGGGCGACGTCGCGCCCGTCGGCCCTGACGCTCGACGACGTGGTCAAGTTCCTGCTGCCGCGGGGCGCGGCCAAGAAGGCCGCTAAGGGCGCGGCCACCACCGCCGCGGCCGCCGAGGCGGGCGGGCTGGAGCGTCCGGCCATCGAGGTCGACTACGAGGTCGGCGAATCGGTGACGGTCATGGACGGGCCATTCGCCACGCTGCCGGCGACCATCAGCGAGGTCAACGGCGAACAGCAGAAGCTCAAGGTGCTGGTGTCGATCTTCGGCCGCGAAACGCCGGTCGAATTGACGTTCAGCCAGGTCTCCAAGATTTAGCTCGGGCCCTTACGCCCACCCCCAGGAAGGAACACCAACATCTCATGGCCCCGAAGAAGAAAGTCGCTGGGCTGATCAAGCTGCAGATCGTGGCGGGGCAGGCCAACCCTGCGCCGCCGGTCGGACCCGCGCTCGGCCAGCATGGCGTCAACATCATGGAGTTCTGCAAGGCCTACAACGCGGCCACGGAGAGCCAGCGCGGCCAGGTCATCCCGGTGGAGATCACGGTCTACGAGGACCGCAGCTTCACCTTCGCCCTCAAGACGCCGCCCGCCGCCAAGCTGCTGCTCAAGGCCGCCGGCGTGGGCAAGGGCTCGGCCGAGCCGCACAAGACCAAGGTCGCCAAGGTCACCTGGGACCAGGTTCGTGAGATCGCCGAGACCAAGAAGACCGATCTCAACGCCAACGACATCGACGCCGCCGCCAAGATCATCGCCGGCACCGCCCGGTCGATGGGGATCACCGTCGAATAGTTCGAACACCAACACAGTGGGACGACGATGCGGGCCGCTGGCGACCCGAGGAGAAGTCCGACAAAATCAAACACCGTGGGAGGGCCAGCTTCGGCCCGCTAACCACGACCCAACACCGGATTGGATGAATCAATGAGCAAGAACAGCAAGGTATACCGCGCCGCCGCCGAGAAGGTGGACCGCAACAACCTGTACAGCCCGCTCGAGGCGGCCAAGCTCGCCAAGGAGACCGCGTCGGCCAAGCAGGACGCGACGGTCGAGGTGGCGATCCGGCTCGGCGTCGACCCCCGCAAGGCGGACCAGATGGTCCGCGGCACGGTCAACCTGCCGCACGGCACCGGTAAGACCGCCCGCGTCGCGGTGTTCGCGGTCGGCGACAAGGCCGAGCAGGCACAGGCCGCCGGCGCCGACATCGTCGGGAGCGACGACCTGATCGAGAAGATCCAGGGCGGCTTCCTGGACTTCGACGCCGCGATCGCGACCCCCGACCAGATGGCCAAGGTCGGCCGCATCGCTCGCGTGCTGGGCCCGCGCGGCCTGATGCCGAACCCCAAGACGGGCACCGTCACGCCCGACGTCGCCAAGGCCGTCGCCGACATCAAGGGCGGCAAGATCAACTTCCGCATCGACAAGCAGGCCAACCTGCACTTTGTCATCGGCAAGGCGTCCTTCGACGAGAAGGCCCTCGCCGAGAACTACGGCGCCGCGCTCGACGAGGTGTTGCGGCTCAAGCCGTCCGCCTCGAAGGGCCGCTACCTGAAGAAGATCACCGTGTCGACGACCACGGGCCCGGGCATCCCGGTCGACCCGGCCGTCACCCGCAACTTCGCGGACGCCTGAGTTTCTTCGCCGACGCGAATCACCCGCCACACTCCGCGATGCGGCGGCGCAGGAACTCGCGGCCCGGCTCGGAACCGTTGACTCGCAACGCTTCTCGGTACCAGATGACGGCATCGGCCGGCCTGCCCGCACGCCTGAGCAGGTCGGCGCGCACCGTCGCGACCAGATTGGAGCGGGCGAGCCGGGGGTCGTGGGCCACCTCGTCCAGGGCCGCGAGGCCGGCGTCGGGTCCGTCGCGGAAGCCGATCGCCAGGGCGCGGTTGGCGCGCACGACGGGCGAGTCGGTCAGCCCCAGCAGCCGGTCGTAGGCCGCGCAGATGGTGGCCCAGTCGGTCTGGTCCCAGGACGGCGCCGTCGCGTGCAGCGCGGCGATCACCGCCTGTGGCAGATAGGGGCCCGTCGAACCCTCGGCCCGGCGTAATCGGTCCAGCCCCCGGGCGATTCGGCCGCGGTCCCACCGGCGACGGTCCTGCTCCTCGAGCGGCACCAGCATTCCGGCGTCGTCGACCCGGGTGGCTCGTCGCGAATCGTGCAGCAGCACCAGGGCCGCCAGCGCGTGGGCCTCGGGCTCGTGCGGCATCAGCGCGCACAGCTCGCCGGCCAGCCTGATCCCCTCTTCGCACAGCTCGTCGCGGATCGCCGACGGGCCCGC
This sequence comes from Mycobacterium sp. 852002-30065_SCH5024008, assembly GCF_001665645.1. Lineage (NCBI taxonomy): Bacteria > Bacillati > Actinomycetota > Actinomycetes > Mycobacteriales > Mycobacteriaceae > Mycobacterium > Mycobacterium sp. 852002-30065_SCH5024008. The sequence continues at coordinate 34,141 of NZ_LZSZ01000172.1, forward strand.
CGTGGACCAATAGCCTTCGGTGAACACCGAGTAGACGCAACCGAGCACGTGCGGAGTGCGTTCGGGCAGCAACTCGGCGGGCGGCACCCGCAACGGGATGTTGGCGTGCCGAATCTTGTTCTTGGCGCGCGTGATTCGCTGCCCGATCGCCGCATCGGTCTGCAGCAGCGCGCGGGCGATCTCGGGGACGGTCAGCCCGGATACCAGCCGCAGGGTGAGCGCCAGTTGGGATTGGCGGTCCAGGGCGGGGTGCGCGCAGGTGAACATCATCCGCAGCTCGTCGTCACGAACGGGGGACGGGTCGGTGTGATCGGTGCGTGCCCGGATTTCGTCTATCACGGCCGCCAATTCCTTTCCGGGACGGACGGATTCGCGGCGCAGGCGGTCGCGCGCCCGGTTGCGGGCGACGGTCACCAGCCAACCGCCGGGATTGTCCGGCAGGCCGTCACGGCCCCAGCTGCGAAGCGCCTCGGCGCAGGCTTCCTGGACGGCGTCCTCCGCGATGGTGAGGTCGCCGGACCACCGCGCGAGCGCGGCGACGGCGGCCCCCCATTCCCGACGAAAGACGCCGTCCAGGTCGGACACCGGCGACGCTCAGAGCCCCGAGAGCCCAGCCAGCTGCCGCACCTGCACCGTCGAGGCGGGGATCATCGAGGCCAGCTTGACGGCCTCTTCGCGGTCCGCGGCACTCAACAGATAGATCCCGGTGGCGATTTCGGCGCCTTCCACATAGGGCCCGTCGGTGATCAGGACCTCGCCATCGCGCACCCGCACGGTCGTTGCCGTGGACCGATCGTGCAACGCGGCGCCGCCGATGATGTGATCGCCTGCGGCCGCATGGAGATCGGCGTGCTTTGCCGCCACCGCTTCCCACTCGGGTGTGCCCGGCGTGTGCGCGGATTCGGCTGGCTCCAGCAGCAGCGCGAGCCAGTCGTTGCCGGTGAGCCCGCGGGACAGCTCGACCGAGTGCACCGTGGGCCAGACCTCCACCGCGCCGAACGTGGCGAGCGGGACGTCACGCGCCAACGCCAGCGCCTCGTCGAGGTTTTCGGCTTCGAACAGGTAGAAGCCGCAGGCCACTTCGGCGGATTCGGCGAAGGGGCCGTCGGTGACCACCGGCGCATCCGGGCCGCCGGTGATGACCGCCGCGGCGGCGGCGGGCGCCAGGGCGTCCCCGGATTTGATCGCCGCGCCGGCCTTGGCGTGAAACTTTCCCCAGGCGGCCATCGCGTCCGGGCCTACGGGCGCGCGGTCCTGTTCCCTGCTGATCAATAAGGCGAAGTACTGCATCTCTCGTCACCTCCAGATAGCGAGCGAAGCCCCGTGCTCCACTCTCTACCTATCCGACGAACGACGCAGCCCTAATCCGACAGCGGCGGAGAAATCAGCTGACGGCTCCCGGCTTCAGGTACGTCACCAGGCTGACGTCGAGCGCCTCGTCGGTGAAGTAGTACTCGCAGCCGCGCAGGTACTTGATGTAGCGGTTGTAGACCTCTTCGGACGTGACCTCGATGGCCTTCTGCTTGTTGGACTCCAGTGTGTCGCCCCAGATGTGCAGCGTTTTGATGTAGTGCGGTCGCAGTGAAAGCGGTGCGGGTACAACGAATCCCGCCTTCTCGCCATGGTCGACCATCATCTGGGTGGACGGCAGCCGGCCACCCGGGAAGATCTCGGTGAGGATGAACTTGATGAACCGGGCCGTCTCGAACGTCAGCTTCTTGCCGCGGGCGGCCAGGTCGTACGGGTGGTAGCTGACACTGCTCTGAACGGTCATCCGGCCGTCGTCGGGCATGATGTCGAAAGTCCGCTTGAAGAAGTCGTCGTAGTTCTCGTGCCCGAAGTGCTCGAAGGCCTCGATCGACACGATGCGGTCGACGGGCTCGTTGAAGTCCTCCCAGTTCTGCAACCGCACCTCACACGACCGGTTGGTGTCGATGGAGGCCAACACCTGCTCACAGCGGGCGTGCTGGTTCTTGGACAGGGTCAGGCCGATGACGTTGACGTCGAACCGCTCGACCGCGCGCTTCATGGTGGTGCCCCAGCCGCAGCCGATGTCCAGCAGGGTCATCCCCGGCTTGAGGTCCAGCTGGTCCAGGTTCAGGTCGATCTTGGCGTACTGGGCCTCTTCCAGCGTCATGTCGTCACGCTCGAAGTAGGCGCAGCTGTAGGTCCGGGTGGGGTCTTGGAACAGGGCGAAGAAGTCGTCGGAGACGTCGTAGTGCGCCTGAATGTCCTCGGGGGCCGTGCGTATCTTCGTCGGGCTAGCCGGTTGATCAGCCATTTTCGTCTGGTTCTCCTGGATGAAGTTCACTGCGTATTTCCCACGGCTTTGCCTCGGGGGTGTGACGTGCAACGATACCCAACTCTACTTTTCCAGCGTGAATTGGTTGCAGTCGATGTACCCGGTGCGGAAAGCCCCGGCGCAGCCGGTCAGGTATTTCATGTAGCGCTCGTAGACCTCTTCGGACTGGATCCTGATGGCTTCGTCCCTGTGCGCCTGCAGGGTGCCGGCCCACAGATCGAGGGTCCTGGCGAAGTCGCTCCGCAGAGACTGGACGCCAGTCACCCGGAAGCCGACCTTCGCCGAGTGCTCCTCGATTTTCTCGATCATCGGCAGCCGTCCGCCCGGGAAGATGTCGGTCAGGATGAACTTGATGAACCTCGCCCAATTCATCGTCAGGGGCAGGCCACGCTCGATGGCCTGCTTTCCGTGCAATGCCGTGATCGAGTGGAGCAGCATCACGCCGTCGTCGGGCAGGGCGGCGTAGGCGAATTTGAAGAAGTCGTCGTAGCGGTGAAAGCCGAAGTGCTCCAACGCCTCGATGGTGACGATGCGGTCCACCGGTTCGCTGAAGTCGGCCCAGTCGCACAGCAGCGCCCGCCGCGACCGGCCGGTGTCGATGCCGTCGAGCACCTGCTGGCAATAGGCATGCTGATTTTTGGACAGGGTCAGCCCGACGACGTTGACGTCGTATTTCTCGGCGGCGCGTTTCAACACCGAACCCCAACCGCAGCCGACGTCGAGCAAGGTCATCCCCGGCTCGAGCCCCAGCTTGTCGAGCGTCAGGTCGAGCTTGGCGAGCTGCGCCTCCTGCAAGGTCATGTTCTCGCGGGGGAAATACGCGCAGCTGTAGGTGCGGGTCGGATCCTGGAAGAGCGCGAAGAATTCGTTCGACAGGTCGTAATGCGCCCGTACGTCGTCGAGATTGGACCGCGTACGAATAGCACCGGCCGGGTTGTCGGACATATCCCTCCCGAGCGGACGGGCACCAGAGAGGCGACCATCCTCGGGCGAGGCTACTCGCCGGGGATCGAAAACACCGCATTTGCGCGCGCGTGCGCCGGAGTTTTCGCGGGTCTGCCTCTCGGCCCCCGCGCAGGCGCTACTTGGTCAGCGTGTACTGGGCAACGTTGGAGATGCCCTTGCGGAACAGGTTCGCGCAGCCGGTGAGATAGCGCATGAAGCGGTCGTAGACCACTTCGGACTGGATGGCGATGGCGCGCTCGCGATTGGCCTCCAGATTGGCCGCCCACATGTCCAGGGTCCGCGCGTAATGCGGCTGCAGGTATTGGATCTGCTCGAGCGAGAAACCGCTGTCGCGTGAGAGGTCGACGATATCGGGTTCACCGCACATCTGCCCGCCGGGGAAGATCTCCTTGCCGAGAAAGTGCAGGAAACGCAGGTCTGACATCGTGATTTTCATGCCGACTTCGCGCCAGTGCGACTGCGGATGCGTGAAGATGCTGTGCATCAGCATCCGGCTGTCATCGGGGAGGGTCTTGTAGGCCCAATCCCAGAACGCGGGCCAACGTTCCTTCTTGAACGCGTCGAAGGCCTCGAAGCTGATGATCCGATCGACCTGCTCGTCGAACTCTTCCCAACCCTGCAGCCGGGCCTCGGCCCGCCGCGTCGTGGGAACGGCGGCCAGCCGTTCTTTGGTGCGCGCGTAGTGGTTGCGGCTCAGCGTGATGCCGATGACGTTCACGTCGTATTTCTCAACCGCGCGAACCACGGCCCCACCCCAGCCACACCCGACGTCGAGCAGCGTCATGCCCGGCTCGAGGTTCAGCTTGTCCAGCCCCAGATCGAGCTTGGCGAGCTGCGCCTCTTCCAGCGTCATGTCGTCGTTCTTGAAGTAGGCGCAGGTGTACACCATGTTGGGGTCGAGGAACAGCGCGAAGAAGTCGTCTGAGATGTCGTAGGTTGCCTGCGACTCTTCGTAATACGGCTTCAGTTTGGCCATTGGTGGACCCACCTCCTTGGACAACCGTACAACTCCGCGATACGGACTGGGCTCGCGGGGGAAGCGTTTCGTGCGAGTTGTTTTGGCTCAGTTCGCCTTGGCGAAGTTGCCCGCCAGCACGCCGATCACCTGGTCCCACAACTGCTGTGGCAGATCATGGCCCATCCCGTCAAATAACACCAATCGGGCACCGTCGATGGTCCTGGCCACCGCGCGGCCGCCGAACGGCCGCATCAGCTTGTCCGCCCGGCCGTGAATCACCACGGTCGGGGCGGCGGTCCGCCGGTTGTAATGCCTCAGGCTGCCGCTGCCCAGCACGGCGTCGAAATGCCGGGCGACACCCCAGGGGTAGTAACTGCGCTCGTAGCTTTCGATGGCCTCGGCCCGAAGTTGCTCCTCGGAGGCCAAAAAGCGCCGGCTGCCGATGATCTTGCTGACCCGGATGGAGTTGTCGACGATCACGTCGCGCGGCGAGCTCGGCGGCGGCCCCTTGATGAGGGCCAGCAGCTGGCGCGGACCGGGCGGCGGCAGGAAGGCCGAATTGTTGCTGGAGAAGATGACTCCGAGGGTTCTCGTCCGCTCGTGGAATCGCGCCGCGAAAATCTGGGCGATCATGCCGCCCATCGACGCGCCCACGATGTGCGCGTGCTCGATGCCCAGATGATCCAGCACGGCCGCGGCGTCGTCGGCCATGTCCTCGAGCTTGTATGCCGCTTCGCTCGGCAGGCCCAGCCAGGAGCGCGCGAGCCGCGTCACCAGCGGCTGACCCGAGCTGCGGTGCTGGGTTTTGCTCGACAGCCCGACGTCCCGGTTGTCGTACCGGATGACGCGCAGCCCGTGGCGGACCAGCCGCTCGCAGAAGCCGGTTCGCCACAACAGCAGCTGGGCGCCCAGCCCCATGATCAGTAGCACCGGTGGGTCGTCGATGTCGCCCATGTCCTCGTAGTAGAGCTTCAGGTCGCGGGAGGTGGCGTGCCCCGTGCGGATCTGCATCAGATTTCTTCGGACTGGTGCTCGCGGCTTACCTCGACCATGAAGTTCGCGAAGTAGCCGGTCAGCTGCGGATCGGACATCATCTGCCACTTGGGCGCGAGCAATTTCATGTACCGCTCGACGTAGAGGAACTGCTTGCCGATCAGCACCAGCTCGCGGGGCAGCTTGACGTCGTAGGCGTCGGCCAGGGCCGACAGCTGCCGCCCGATGTCGGCGTAGGACAGGTCCCCCAGCGTCTGCATGGTCAGCGGGGTGGCGAAGCGCTCCAGGTCCTTGGCGGCCTCGGCTTCGGGCTTCATGGTCCCGACGGCGCCCATCAGCACGACGATCTTGCCCGCCGCGGCGTGGTCCTTCTTGACCAGCAGCGCGTACACCAGCTCGCGCAGCAGCCAGCGGGTGCGCGGGTCGATGCGGCCCATGATCCCGAAGTCGAAGAACACGATGCGGCCCTGGTCGTCGACGTAGAGGTTGCCGGCGTGCAGGTCGCCGTGGAACAGCCCGTGCCGCAGGCCGCCCTCGAAAAGCGAGAACAGCAGCGCCTTCACCAGTTCGACCCCGTCGAACCCGGCCTTGCGGATGGCGGCGACGTCGTCGATGCGGATGCCCTGCACGCGCTCCATCGTCAGCACCCGCTCGGAGGTGAAGTCCCAATGCACCTGCGGCACCCGGATGTTCTTACCCAACGGCGACGCGTGCAGGTGCGAGACCCACGCGTCCATCGACTGCGCCTCGAGCCGGAAGTTCAGCTCCTCGGCCAGGTTGTCGGAGAAGTCGGCGACCACGTCCTGCGCCGAGAGCCGGCGGCCCAGCTTGGCCAGTTCGACGGCCTGGGCGAAGCGTTTGAGGATCTGCAGGTCGGCGGCCACCCGGCGCCGGATGCCCGGGCGCTGGATCTTGACGACCACCTCCTCGCCGGTGTGCAGGGTCGCGTAGTGCACCTGGGCGATCGACGCCGACGCGAACGGCGTCTCCTCCCACTTGGCGAACAGGTCGGCGGGATCGCCCCCGAGCTCCTCGACGAAGAGTTTGTGGACCTCTTCGGTGTCGGCGGGCGGCACCCGGTCGAGCAGGCCGCGGAATTCGCGGGACAGCGATTCGCCGAACGCCCCGGGGCTGGACGCGATGATCTGACCGAATTTCACGTACGTCGGGCCGAGGTCGGCGAAGGTCTGCGGGAGCTGCTTGAGCACCTTCTGCTGCCACGGGCCCTTGCCCGGCAGCTTCGTGACGACGCGCGCGGCGGTGCGGGTGACCTGCCAACCGGTGACGGCCACCCGGGCCGCTTCCACCGGCAGCGGCACCCGGTCGAGCCTGGCCACGTCTCGATGTTTGGTAGAGCTCATCCCAGCAGTCTGCCAAATCGGCGGAGTCAGTCCCAATTTCTCTAGCTCGGACGTCCGTCGCCTTTCCAGGGTTGCACCCACCCCTGGATCGCCCAGCCCTCCAGCCCGGCGATCAACTCGTACATGGTCGCGCCGTCGATGGTCTCGCGGATGATGTCGGCGTGCCCGGCGTGCCGGGCCAACTCGTTGATCACATGCAGGATCACCCAGCGCACCGACCAGGCCTCCTGGTCCTTGGGAAACCACGGGATGTCCTGCGGAACCGGCACCGCCGCGTCGAGGTCCGCGGTCTCCGCCAGGCGCAGCGACCTCGCGTTCTGTTCTTCGAATGCCCGCAGCAGGCCGGCCAGCGTCTCGTCGGGCCGCATCACGTGCTGATCCGCGAACTCCTTGGTGATCTGTTCGAACGGGCGAGTGTCTTTCGGCGGCGCGTCCGGGGCGGCCGCGACCCGCGCCATCCAGCTGCGCTGCATCCCGGTGGCGTGCTTGATCAGCCCGCCGATCGACAGCGCGCTGACCGACGGGGTCGACCGCGCCTGTTCGTCGGTCAGGCCGTAGGACACCGCGAAATACGCGCTTTGGTGGTAGGCCAGGTATTCGCGCAGGGCGCTGCGTTCGTCGGCTACGGGCCGGGCAAGAGCGGGCATTCTCAGGCCTTCCGGTCGGTGATCTGGCGATGAACGTAGAGGTCTCGAAGACAAGCGATCTCGGCGCCGTGGTGGATCGCTTCCCGGTTGATGTGCAGGACGAGCTCACTCAGCTGGTGCTCAGCGTAGGGCCCCTCCGCGGGACCGCAGCGGCGGCTTAGATCCGCTGCCGAGAGCGACCGCACTCCGTTGATCCACTTGGCGTAGCAGTCATCGAGCTGTCTTAATGCGGTGGCGGCGTCGGTGGCGTAGTTCCAACTCAGGTAGTCGGCGGGCGGCCCACCGAAATGGTTGTGGTTGCGCATGGCGAAAACTCCGACGATGACGTGTGCCACGCGCCAGGCGATCGTGGTGAACGGCGGCGGGGTGGGGGCCGGGTAGGTGTAGTCCACCGAACCGTCCGGCTGTACCGTCCAGCAGTTCGGCACCGGCCGCCAGAAATACTCGTGATCGGTCAGGCCTTCCAGCCGAGGGCGCAGATGTCCCCGCCAGTGCCAGTCGAGCTGGTCGGCCAGTTGGGTGGTGATGTCCGCCATGGCGCCTAGCTTTCCAGCAGTGGGTGACACCCGTAAGGTTCGGGGATGCAGCTGGTTTCGGCCCACTCGACCGAGCTGTTCGTCGGGCCGCCGGACACACCGTTGCAGCTCGCCCGCGTCACCGTTTCCGCAGTGGCCGCCCCGACCCCGGTCCGGGTCGACGGGGACGGTTTGACCGGGGAGGCCGTGGCCGGGGTCGGCGACGAGGTGATCGAGGTCCCGGTCAGGGTGGAACGTCCGGTCGTCGGGCAGCGGCGGGCGGCCCGGGCGCTGGCCGCCGGCGCTGCCGAGCCGTTCGAGTTCGTCGTGGCCGAGCCCGGCTGGACCATGTTCATGGTCAGCCACTTCCACTACGACCCGGTCTGGTGGAACACCCAGGGCGCCTACACCAGCGAGTGGACCGAGGACCCGCCGGGACGCGCCCGGCAGACAAACGGCTTCGCGCTGGTGCACGCGCACCTCGAAATGGCCCGCCGCGAGCCCGAGTACAAGTTCGTGCTGGCCGAGGTCGACTACCTCAAGCCCTATTGGGACACCCGCCCCGAGGACCGCGCCGACCTGCGCCGGTTCATCGCGCAGGGCCGGGTCGAGGTGATGGGCGGCACGTACAACGAACCCAACACCAACCTGACCAGCCCGGAAACAACCATCCGAAACCTGGTGCACGGCATGGGCTTTCAGCGGGATGTGCTGGGCGCCGACCCGGCCACGGCCTGGCAGCTGGACGTGTTCGGCCACGACCCGCAGTTCCCCGGGCTGGCCGCCGACGCCGGGCTGACGTCGAGCTCGTGGGCCCGGGGCCCGCACCACCAGTGGGGGCCGGCGCTGGGCGGCGGGGACGTCGAGCGGATGCAGTTCAGCAGCGAGTTCGAATGGATCTCGCCGTCGGGCCGCGGCCTGCTCACCCATTACATGCCCGCGCACTATTCGGCGGGCTGGTGGATGGATTCGGCGACGTCGGTGGCCGAGGCGGAGGACGCCACGCTCGAGCTGTTCGAACAGCTCAAAAGGGTCGCGCTGACGCGAAACGTGCTGCTGCCCGTGGGCACCGACTACACGCCGCCGAACAAGTGGGTCACCGCAATCCACCGCGACTGGGCCGCGCGCTACACCTGGCCGCGCTTCGTGTGCGCGCTGCCGCGGGAGTACTTCGCGGCCGTCCGCGCCGAACTGGCCGAGTGCGGTCTCGCGCCGTCGCCGCAGACCCGGGACATGAACCCGATCTACACCGGCAAGGACGTCTCCTTCATCGATACCAAGCAGGCCAACCGGGCCGCGGAGAACGCCGTCCTGGAGGCCGAGCGGTTCGCCGTGTTCGCCGGGCTGATGGCCGCCGCCGAGTACCCGCAGGCGGCGCTGGCCAAGGCGTGGGTACAGCTCGCGTACGGGGCGCACCACGACGGCATCACCGGCTCGGAATCCGACCAGGTCTACCTCGACCTGCTGACCGGCTGGCGCGACGCGTGGGAGCTGGGCCGCGCGACGCGCGACGCGTCGCTGGCGCTGCTTTCCAGCGCGGTCGACGGTGACGTCGTGGTGTGGAACCCGCTGGCGCAGACGCGGACCGACGTCGTCACCGCGCGGCTCGACCCGCCGCTCGCGGGCGGGGTCCGGGTGCTGGACGCCGACGGTGCCGAGTTGCCCGCACACGTCGAGCACGGCGGCCGGTCGGTCACCTGGCTGGCGCGGGAGGTGCCGTCGTTGGGGTGGCGGGCCTACCGGCTGGTTCCCCACGACGGCCCGAGCGGCTGGGAACCCGTGGCGGGCTCGGCGATCGCGAACGAGCACTACCGCTTGGAGGTCGACCCCTCGCGCGGCGGGGGAGTCGTGTCCCTGGTCGCGGACGGCCGTGAGCTGATCGCCGAGGGCCGGGTGGGCAACGAGCTCGCGGTCTACGAGGAGTACGCGGCGCACCCGACGCAGGCCGAGGGCCCCTGGCACCTGCTGCCGAAGGGGCCGGTGGTGTGCTCGTCGGAGTCACCGGCCCGGCCGCGGGCCTACCACGGCCCGCTGGGGCAGCGGATCGTCGTCACCGGGCGCATCGGCACCCTGCTGCGCTACACCCAGACCCTGACGCTGTGGCGCGAGATACCGCGAGTGGACTGCCGCACCACCATCGACGAATTCACCGGGGCCGACCGCCTGGTGCGGCTGCGCTGGCCGTGCCCGGTGCCGGGCGCCATGCCGGTCAGCGAGGTCGGTGACGCCGTCGTGGGGCGCGGCTTCGCGTTGCTGCATGACGGGACCGAATCGGTGGACACCGCGCGGCACCCGTGGACGCTGGACAACCCCGCCTACGGCTGGTTCGGCCTGTCCTCGGCGGCGCGGGTCCGGGTGGGCCCGCCGCACAGCCAAGCCGTGCGCGCGATCTCGGTGGCCGAGGTGGTGTCGCCTGACGAGGCGGTGTCCGGTCCGCTCGCCCGCGAGCTGATGGTTGCGCTGGTCCGCGCCGGGGTGACGGCGACCTGCAGCGGCGCGGACAAGCCGCGCTACGGCCACCTCGACGTCGATTCGAACCTGCCCGACGTGCGCATCGCGCTGGGCGGACCGGCCAGCAACGCGTTCACCAAGGCGGTGCTGGCGCAGGCGGAGCCGGTGTACGCGGAAGACCTCGACCGCCAGTTGGCGACGACGGGGCGGGCCAGGGTCTGGGTGCCGGCCGCGACGCAGTTGGCCGCGGTGTGGGTGCCGAGCGCGGACCTGCGCGCGCCGGACGCGCTGCCGGTGCTGGTGATCGCCGGCCGCGACGCGGAGAGCCTGGCCGCCGAGATCGCGTCGGTGGCCGACGACCTCGGCGACGCCGAAATCGTCGTAAGCCAAGGGGCGCCGGCGGGAACCGGCGAATTCGAGGACCGCACCGTCGCCCTGCTCAACCGGGGCGTGCCCAGCTTCGCCGTCGACGCCGAGGGCACCCTGCACACAGCGCTGATGCGGTCCTGCACCGGTTGGCCGTCGGGCATCTGGATCGACGAGCCGCGCCGCACCGCCCCGGACGGCTCGAACTTTCAACTGCAGCACTGGACACACGTCTTCGACTACGCGCTGGCCTGCGGGGCGGGTGACTGGCGGCGCGCCGAGATCCCCAGCCGCAGCGCACAGTTCTCCCACCCGCTGCTGGCGTGCGCGTCCGGCCGGGCGGGCGGCGCGTCGCCCGCGGCGGGATCCCTGCTGGGCGTCGAGCCCGCCGGCCGGGTGCAGCTGGCGGCGCTCAAGGCGGCCGGCAACCCGCTGACGGCGGGTAGCGCCCGGCCGGTCGACCCGAGCGCGGTGGCCCTGCGATTGGTGGAGACGACGGGGTCGCCAGCCAGCGTGGTGATCGGCTCGGACATCGGCGAGGTCAGCGACTTCCGCGACGCCGACCTTCTCGAAAAGCCGCGCGCCGGCAGCCGCCCGCTCGGCCTGCACGGCTATCAGGTGGCCACCGTGCTGGCCCGATTCCAAGCGCCCCCCGTGCCGACGGGGCCGCGCGTGGTGGCCCCGCAGGCGGAAGCCGCCCAGCCGTTGTACGCGCGCTACTGGCTGCACAACCGGGGCCCCGCACCGCTCGGCGGGCTGCCGGCCGTCGCTCATCTGCATCCGGCGCGGGTGGCCGCCGAGCCCGGCGACGAGGTCATGCTGCGCCTCACGGCGGCCAGCGACTGCAGCGACGCCACCCTGACCGCGGCGGTCACGCTGGTGTGTCCGCAGGGCTGGTCGGCCAAGCCCGACGAGCTACCCCTGACACTGCGCAGCGGCGAATACCTCGAGACCGACGTGGCGGTGTCGGTGCCCGCCCGCGCCGAGCCGGGGCTGTACCCGGTCCGCGCCCAGCTCCGCATCGGCGGGGAAGAGGTCCCGCCCGCGTGGCGACAGACGGTCGAGGATGTCTGCCTGGTCGAGGTCGGCGCGTGCCACGAGGCGCAGCCGGTCTACCTGGTCGACGGGCCGACCGACGTCGAGTTGACCGCCGGTGCCTCGGCGGTGCTGACCGTCAGGGTCGGCACCCACGCCGGTGCGGACCTCGCGCTCGAGGCGCACTTGATCAGCCCGTGGGGCACGTGGGAGTGGCTGGGCCCCGCCGCAGTGGGTGCCGTGCTGCCCGCGCACGGCACCGTTGACGTGCACTTCGACGTGAGCCCGCCGGCCGGGCTGGACCCCGGCCACTGGTGGGCCCTGGTCCGGTTCGGCTGCGCCGGCCGGCTGGTCTACACCCCGGCGGTACGGGTGACGGTGACATGAGCGTGGTCGCGACGGTTGCCGGCGTTCCGGTCCTTGTCGACGAGGTCGACGTGGCCGAAGCGCGGTTGCGCGGCGGGCCGGCCGCGGCCGCGCTGCCGGCCGGCGGCACCGCGGAGGGGCGTCAACTGCGGCGCTGGCTGACCCAGCTGATCGTGACCGGGTGGGTTGTCGCCGCCGAGGCCGACGCGCGCGGCCTGAGCGGGGCGGGTGCGCCGACCGAGGCCGAGCTGCTCCCCGACGCGACGGCCCGGCTGGAGCTCGGCAGCGTCGCCGCGGCCGCGCTGGCCGACCCGCGGGCGCGGGCGCTGTTCGCCTACATCACCGCCGCGGTGCGGGTCACCGACGAGGAGGTGGCCGCCTACCACGCCCGCAACCCGCTCCGGTTCGCCGAAGTGCGTCACGAGCAGCACGGCTGGCGGGGCCCGGCACTGGTCGGGCCGCCGCTGGACGACGTGCGGCCGGCGATCGCCGACCACCTGCGGGGTGCCGCGCGGCGGCGCGCCTTCCGGGTCTGGCTGGACGCACGGCGGGCCGAGCTGGTGCGGCTCGCTCCCGGCTACGAGCATCCCGGCGACCCCCGCCAACCCGACAACGTCCACCGGCACTGATCGCGATGCTCACCCTCTGCCTGGACATCGGCGGCACCAAGATCGCCGCCGGCCTTGCCGATCCCGATGGCACGCTGGTGCACACCGTCATCCGGCCCACGCCGGGCGGCGGTGGGGCGGAGGAGGTCTGGGCCGCGGTCGACGCGGCCATCGCCGACGCGCTGCGCGCGGCCGACGGTGCGGTCGCCGCCGTGGGCATCGGTTCCGCCGGCCCCATCGACCTGCGCGGCGGAACCGTCAGCCCCATCAACATCAAGGGCTGGCAAGGGTTTCCGCTGCGCGACAGGGTGGCCGCCGCCGTGCCGGGTGTGCCCGTGCGGCTCGGCGGTGACGGCTTGTGCATGGCGCTGGGTGAGCACTGGCGCGGCGCGGGTCGCGGCGCCGATTTCCTGCTGGGCATGGTGGTGTCCACCGGTGTGGGTGGCGGATTGGTGCTCGGCGGCGTCCCCTACACCGGCCGCACCGGCAATGCCGGCCACGTCGGGCACGTGGTGGTGGAGGACGAGGGGCCGCCCTGCGTGTGCGGCGGGCGCGGCTGCGTCGAGACCATCGCGTCCGGACCGTCGATGGTGCGGTGGGCGCGGGCCAACGGTTGGTCCGCGCCGCCCGCCGCGGGCGCCCGGGACCTGGCCGCCGCGGCGGCGGCCGGTGAGCCCGTCGCCGACCGGGCGTTCCGCCGGGGAGCCACCGCGCTCGCGGCGATGATCGCCTCGGTCGGCGCGGTCTGCGACCTGGACCTCGTCGTCATCGGGGGAGGCGTCGCGAACTCCGGCCGCCTGCTCTTCGACCCCTTGCGGGCGAAGCTGACCGAGTACGCCAGGCTGGACTTCCTGGCCGGGCTGCGGGTGGTGCCCGCCGAACTCGGCGGCGAGGCCGGACTGGTCGGCGCCGCCCGGCTGGCGGCCCTCGACTGACCGCCCGGTCACCTGGACGCCGCCGTTTTGGCTGACGGGGGCGGTCAGGCTATCCTGATGGCCGATCCACCGAAGACCGTCGGTCACCGAGAAATCGGTTGAAGGTCCGGGAGCATCCCGGCGGCCCACGCAGGAGGACGAGGCAACAACGCCGGCACCCGCCGGCGTCTTTCACGCCCCGGCCGCTTCCTGCGCCGGGGCGTTCGTCGTTCTAAAGGTGAATCACAGACGACACGTCGCATCGCTTTCACTTCAGGAGGTACGCATGGCCCGGGCTGACAAAGCCACCGCCGTTGCAGACATCGCCGAGCAGTTCAGGGAGGCGACCGCGACCCTGATCACCGAGTACCGCGGTTTGACCGTGGCCAACCTGGCCGACCTGCGCCGGTCGCTGAGCGGATCCGCCACCTACTCGGTGGCCAAGAACACGCTGATCAAGCGGGCGGCGTCGGAAGCCGGCGTCGAAGGTCTCGACGAACTGTTCGCCGGACCCACCGCCATCGCGTTCGTCACCGGGGAACCGGTCGACGCGGCCAAGGCGATCAAGACCTTCGCCAAGGACAACAAGGCGCTGGTCATCAAGGGCGGCTACATGGACGGCCGCGCGTTGACCGTCGCCGAGGTCGAGCGCATCGCCGACCTGGAGTCGCGCGAGGTGCTGCTGGCCAAGCTGGCCGGCGCGATGAAGGGCAACCTCGCCAAGGCCGCCGGCCTGTTCAACGCGCCCGCCTCGCAGGTTGCCCGCCTCGCGGCCGCGCTGCAGGAAAAGAAGGCCGCAGAAGCCCCCGCGGCGCCTGCAGCGGCCGCCCCAGAACCAGCTTCGGAAGCACCCACTGAGGCTCCGGAAACCCCGGCCGAAGCCGAATAACCCCAACCGCAAATCAGGAAGGACCCAAACACCATGGCGAAAATGTCTACCGACGACCTGCTCGACGCCTTCAAGGAAATGACCCTGTTGGAGCTCTCCGACTTCGTCAAGAAGTTCGAGGAGACCTTCGAGGTCACCGCGGCCGCTCCGGTCGCCGTCGCCGCGGCCGGCCCGGCCGCCGGTGGCGCCCCCGCCGAGGCCGCCGAGGAGCAGTCCGAGTTCGACGTCATCCTCGAGGCCGCCGGCGACAAGAAGATCGGCGTCATCAAGGTGGTCCGCGAGATCGTGTCCGGCCTGGGCCTCAAGGAGGCCAAGGACCTGGTCGACGGCGCGCCCAAGCCGCTGCTCGAGAAGGTCGCCAAGGAGGCCGCCGAGGAGGCCAAGACCAAGCTCGAGGCCGCCGGCGCCACCGTCACCGTCAAGTAGCTCCACTCGCAAAACCCCCGGGACCGCCCTGCGGCGCTCCCGGGGGTTTTCGTGTGCTCAGCCTGCCGACCGCAGGGACTGCGCCACCCGTTCTGGTGAATCGCCCAGCGCCACAAACAGTTTCAACGTCATTGATTTCATCACCGGCGCGACGGCGGCGCCGTCGTCGCCGTAGAAGCCGGCCAATTCGAGCATGACGAACCCGTGAAGAAACGCCCAGAACTGGGCGGCTGTGGAAACGACGGTCGCGTCGTCGGCTGCGGAACCAACGGTGATTCGCCCCGCCCGCGCGGACCGCTGCACCGCGCGAACCACATGCGCGAAGCTGGGAATATACCGCTCGATCTCGGCGACCGTGAGGGCCAAGACGTTGCCCGCCGGGGCATGAATGCCGTGAGCGCTGGTACTGCCGAACATCAGGCGATACATGTGCGGTCGCTCGATCGCATAGCGCCGGTACGCGGCACCGAGGGCGAACACATCGGCGACCGGGTCAGCGGTCTCCGGCACCATCAGCGCGGCGTCGAACTGCCGATAACCCTCCGCGGCCACCTCGGCGATCAGGCCCCGCATCCCGCCGAAATGCGTGTACACCGCCATCGTCGACTTTCCGGCCGCGCCGGCGACCTTGCGGGTCTGCAGCGCGTCGGGCCCATGCTCGTTGAGCAGGTCGACGGCCGCGGACAGCATCTCGTCACGGACACTGCGTTGCCCGGCCGGCGTGGTGCCCGAAGTCGCTTCTGAAGTCATCGTTGCCATCTTCCCATCCGCGGCGTAGCGTGCCTATAACAACGTCATATCAATGTTATAGGAGCTCAGCGATGACGTCCGCGCAAATCGCCGAAACCCGGAATCCCTATCTGGAGGGCCTGCTGGCGCCGGTGCGCGTCGAAGTGACCGCCACCGACCTGCCCGTCACCGGTCGCATCCCCGAGCACCTCGACGGACGCTATCTGCGCAACGGGCCCAATCCGGCCGAGGAGGTCGACCCCGCCACCTATCACTGGTTCAGCGGCGACGGGATGGTGCACGGCGTCGCGCTGCGCGACGGCAAAGCCCAGTGGTACCGCAACCGCTGGGTACGCAGCCTGTCGGTGTGCGCCGCCCTGGGCGAGCCGACGCCGGGCCGGCTCGACCCGCGGGCGGGGATGCTCTCGCTGGGCGCCAACACCAACGTCCTGGCCCACGCCGGTCGCACCCTGGCGCTGGTCGAGGGCGGTGTGGCCAACTACGAGCTGACCGACGAGCTGGACACCATCGGGACTTGCGACTTCGACGGCACCCTGGCCGGCGGCTACACCGCCCACCCGCACCGCGACCCGCGCACCGGCGAATTGCACGCCGTCTCTTACTCGTTCGCCCGCGGGCGGACCGTGCAGTACTCGGTGATCGACACCCAGGGGCGCGCGCGCCGCAGGGTGGACATCGAGGTGTCGGGGTCGCCGATGATGCACGACTTCTCGCTGACCGACAAGTACGTCGTCATCTACGACCTGCCGGTGACGTTCGACCCGATGCAGGTGCTGCCGGTGACCATGCCCCGCTGGCTCGGCCTGCCGGCCCGGCTGGTGATGCAGTCGCTGATCGGGCGCGTGCGGGTGCCGACCCCGCTCAACGCGATGATGAACCGAAACCCGAAGCACTCCGACCGGATGCCGTACGCCTGGGACCCCGACTACCCGGCGCGCATCGGGGTCATGCCGCGCGAAGGCGGAAACTCCGATATCCGCTGGTTCGACGTCGAACCCTGCTACGTCTACCACCCACTCAACGCCTACTCCGAGATGCGGGATGGGACCGAGGTTTTGGTGCTCGACGTGGTGCGGTACGCGCGGATGTTCGACCGCGACCGGCGCGGGCCCGGCGAAGCCCCGCCCACCCTCGAGCGCTGGACCATCAACCTCGCGACCGGCGCGGTGAGCACCGAATGCCGTGACGACCGGCCGCAGGAATTCCCGCGGATCAATGAGACGCTGCTGGGCCGGGAACACCGCTTCGGCTACACCGTCGGCGCGTCCTTCCAGGGCGCCGCGCCCGCGCTGTACAAGCACGACTACGCCACCGGGGGCAGCGTTGTTGCGCCGCTCGATGCGGACCTTTTGCTCGGCGAGATGTCCTTTGTGCCCAACCCCGGCGCCTCCCCAAAAGAACGAGCAGAGGACGACGGCATTCTGCTGGGCTACGGCTATCACCGCGGCCGCGACGAAGGCCAGTTGGTGTTGCTGGACGCCGCGACGCTCGAGCCGGTGGCCACCGTGCACCTGCCGCAGCGGGTGCCGATGGGCTTCCACGGCAACTGGGCGCCCACTGGCTAACGTGAGTTGAATAGGACGCCCTTCGCCGAGCGCGGCAGGATCTCAGGTCAGCCAATTTTTGCCGGCTGTGCCGCGCAACCCTGATGCCGTGCAGCAAGCGTGCGCTACAGTGACTCATGCCACATAAAAGGGCAGGTGGCGGGCATATGCGTCGACGGAAGGATCTCCCATGGGTGTCGCTATTGAGGTGAACGGCCTCACCAAGTCCTTCGGGTCGTCGAGGATTTGGGAAGACGTGACGCTGGAGATCCCTGCCGGGGAGGTCAGCGTCCTGCTGGGCCCGTCGGGTACCGGCAAATCGGTGTTCCTGAAGTCCCTGATCGGTCTGCTGCGACCGGAGCGCGGCTCGGTCGTCATCGACGGCACCGACATCCTGCAGTGCTCGGCCAAGGAGCTCTACGAGATCCGCACGCTGTTCGGCGTGATGTTCCAGGACGGCGCGCTGTTCGGTTCGATGAACCTGTTCGACAACGCGGCCTTCCCGCTGCGCGAGCACACCAAGAAGAAGGAAGGCGAGATCCGTGACATCGTCATGGAGAAGCTGACCATGGTGGGTCTGGGTGGCGACGAGAAGAAGTTCCCCGGCGAGATCTCCGGCGGTATGCGCAAGCGCGCCAGCCTGGCCCGCGCCCTGGTGATGGACCCGCAGATCATCCTTTGCGACGAGCCCGACTCGGGTCTGGACCCGGTTCGTACGGCCTACCTGAGCCAGCTGATCCTCGACATCAACGCCCAAATCGACGCCACCGTCCTGATCGTCACGCACAACATCAACATCGCCCGCACCGTGCCGGACAACATGGGCATGCTGTTCCGGCGCAAGCTCGTCATGTTCGGCCCGCGCGAGGTGCTGCTGACCAGTGACGAGCCGGTGGTGCGGCAGTTCCTCAACGGCCGCCGCATCGGGCCGATCGGCATGTCCGAGGAAAAGGACGAGTCGACGATGGCCGAGGAGCAGGCCGCCCTCGAGGCCGGTCAGCACGCCGGCGGTGTCGAGGAGATCGAGGGAGTGCCGCCGCAGATCGTCGCGTCGCCGGGAATGCCGGAGCGCAAGGCCGTCGGCCGGCGCCAGGCGCGGGTGCGCGAGATTCTGCACACCCTGCCGCAGAAGGCACAGGCCGCGATCATCGACGACATGGAGGGCACCCACAAGTACCGCGCGCACGAAGTCGGCGACTAGACGCCCGGTCCGAGCTTCGCGATAACATCGCGTAACTCGGCGGCCCGCCCTCTTGACGACGGGCCGTAAACCGGCCAGTCTGTTGGGCAGCATGTATCCAGTGGAAAGTCGAGATGCCAGCCAGCGCCGATGTCCCTGGATCGCTTGTGCTGGACAGTTGAGGAATGCGCCGCCCTGCGCTATTGTTGGACGTTGCGCTGGCTACCTCCTGCCCACCTCACCCGCCACTTGACAATGTGGTCTAAGCCTGAGCCCCCTCTGGCGGCTTAGTTCTTTAGTTGTGCGCGTGAGATTGGGACAGATTGTTCGCCGGCCAAACCGACACAATTCGCGGCGAACGCAACCGGTGGTCCCGGTTCTCGTGAGTCGCACGAGGTGCTGGAAGGATGCATCTTGGCTGATTCCCGCCAGAGCAAAACGGATCGCCCACAAAGTTCCTCTAATGGAAGTTCCTTAAACGGCTCCGTACCCGGAGCGCCCAACCGAGTTTCCTTCGCCAAGCTCCGCGAACCGCTCGAGGTTCCCGGCCTGCTCGACGTGCAGATCGACTCCTTCGAGTGGTTGATCGGCGCACCCCGTTGGCGCGAGGCCGCGGCCGCCCGCGGCGACGTCAAGCCGGTGGGTGGTCTCGAGGAGGTGCTCGACGAGCTCTCCCCGATCGAGGATTTCTCCGGCTCGATGTCGCTGTCGTTCTCCGACCCCCGCTTCGACGAGGTCAAGGCGCCGGTCGACGAGTGCAAAGACAAGGACATGACGTACGCGGCCCCGCTGTTCGTCACGGCCGAGTTCATCAACAACAACACCGGCGAGATCAAGAGCCAGACGGTGTTCATGGGCGACTTCCCGATGATGACCGAGAAGGGCACCTTCATCATCAACGGGACCGAGCGCGTGGTCGTCAGCCAGCTGGTGCGCTCGCCCGGCGTGTACTTCGACGAGAGCATCGACAAGTCCACCGAGAAGCTGCTGCACAGCGTCAAGGTGATCCCCAGCCGCGGCGCGTGGCTGGAGTTCGACGTCGACAAGCGCGACACCGTCGGCGTGCGCATCGACCGCAAGCGCCGCCAGCCCGTCACCGTGCTGCTCAAGGCGCTCGGCTGGACCAACGAGCGGATCCACGAGCGGTTCGGCTTCTCCGAGATCATGATGGGCACGCTGGAGAAGGACAACACCGCCGGCACCGACGAGGCGCTGCTGGACATCTACCGCAAGCTGCGTCCGGGCGAACCGCCGACCAAGGAGTCCGCGCAGACGCTGCTGGAGAACCTGTTCTTCAAGGAGAAGCGCTACGACCTGGCGCGTGTCGGCCGCTACAAGGTCAACAAGAAGCTGGGCCTGCACGCCGGTGAGCCGATCACGTCGTCGACGCTGACCGAGGAAGACGTCGTCGCGACCATCGAGTACCTGGTGCGCCTGCACGAGGGTCAGGCCACGATGACCGTCCCGGGCGGCATCGAGGTACCGGTGGAAACCGACGACATCGACCACTTCGGCAATCGCCGGCTGCGTACCGTCGGCGAGTTGATCCAGAACCAGATCCGGGTCGGCATGTCCCGGATGGAGCGGGTCGTCCGCGAGCGGATGACCACCCAGGACGTCGAGGCGATCACGCCGCAGACGCTGATCAACATCCGGCCGGTGGTCGCCGCCATCAAGGAGTTCTTCGGCACCAGCCAGCTCTCCCAGTTCATGGACCAGAACAACCCGCTGTCGGGTCTTACCCACAAGCGCCGCCTGTCGGCGCTGGGCCCGGGTGGTCTGTCCCGTGAGCGGGCCGGCCTGGAGGTCCGCGACGTGCACCCGTCGCACTACGGCCGGATGTGCCCGATCGAGACCCCGGAGGGTCCCAACATCGGCCTGATCGGCTCGCTGTCGGTGTACGCGCGGGTCAACCCGTTCGGCTTCATCGAGACGCCGTACCGCAAGGTGGTCGACGGTGTGGTCACCGACGAGATCCACTACCTGACCGCCGACGAGGAGGACCGCCACGTCGTGGCGCAGGCCAACTCGCCGATCGACGACAGCGGCCGGTTCGAAGAGTCGCGCGTCCTGGTTCGCCGCAAGGCGGGCGAGGTCGAGTACGTGCCGTCGTCCGAGGTGGACTACATGGACGTCTCGCCGCGCCAGATGGTGTCGGTGGCCACGGCCATGATTCCGTTCCTCGAGCACGACGACGCCAACCGTGCCCTGATGGGCGCCAACATGCAGCGCCAGGCGGTTCCGCTGGTGCGCAGCGAGGCGCCGCTGGTGGGCACCGGCATGGAGCTGCGCGCCGCGATCGACGCCGGCGACGTCGTCGTCGCGGACAAGGCCGGGGTGATCGAGGAGGTCTCCGCGGACTACATCACCGTGATGGCCGACGACGGCACCCGGCACACCTACCGGATGCGCAAGTTCGAGCGCTCCAACCACGGCACGTGCGCCAACCAGTCGCCGATCGTGGACGCCGGGGACCGGGTCGAGGCCGGCCAGGTCATCGCCGACGGTCCGTGCACCGAGAACGGTGAGATGGCGCTGGGCAAGAACCTGCTCGTGGCGATCATGCCGTGGGAGGGCCACAACTACGAGGACGCGATCATCCTCTCCAACCGCCTGGTCGAAGAGGACGTGCTCACCTCGATCCACATCGAGGAGCACGAGATCGACGCCCGCGACACCAAGCTGGGCGCCGAGGAGATCACCCGGGACATCCCGAACGTCTCCGACGAGGTGCTGGCTGACCTCGACGAGCGCGGCATCGTCCGCATCGGCGCCGAGGTCCGCGACGGCGACATCCTGGTCGGCAAGGTCACCCCGAAGGGGGAGACCGAGCTGACCCCGGAGGAGCGGCTGCTGCGGGCGATCTTCGGTGAGAAGGCCCGTGAGGTCCGCGACACCTCGCTGAAGGTGCCACACGGCGAGTCCGGCAAGGTCATCGGCATCCGGGTGTTCTCCCGCGAGGACGACGACGAGCTGCCCGCCGGTGTCAACGAGCTGGTGCGCGTCTACGTGGCCCAGAAGCGGAAGATCTCCGACGGCGACAAGCTCGCCGGCCGGCACGGCAACAAGGGCGTGATCGGCAAGATCCTGCCCGTCGAGGACATGCCGTTCCTGCCGGACGGCACGCCGGTGGACATCATCCTGAACACCCACGGTGTGCCGCGACGTATGAACATCGGCCAGATCCTGGAGACCCACCTCGGGTGGGTGGCCAAGTCCGGCTGGAACATCGAGGGTTCGCCCGACTGGGCGGCCAACCTGCCCAAGGCACTGCAGAGCGCGGAGCCCAACGCGATCGTCTCGACGCCGGTGTTCGACGGCGCCCGGGAGGCGGAGCTGCAGGGGCTGCTGTCCTGCACGCTGCCCAACCGGGACAACGAGGTGATGGTGAACGGCGACGGCAAGGCGGTGCTCTTCGACGGCCGCAGTGGTGAACCGTTCCCATACCCGGTGACGGTCGGCTTCATGTACATCATGAAGCTGCACCACCTGGTGGACGACAAGATCCACGCCCGCTCCACCGGTCCGTACTCGATGATCACCCAGCAGCCGCTGGGTGGTAAGGCGCAGTTCGGTGGCCAGCGGTTCGGTGAGATGGAGTGCTGGGCCATGCAGGCCTACGGCGCCGCGTACACGCTGCAGGAGCTGTTGACCATCAAGTCCGACGACACCGTCGGCCGGGTCAAGGTGTACGAGGCGATCGTCAAGGGCGAGAACATCCCCGAGCCGGGCATCCCGGAGTCGTTCAAGGTGCTGCTCAAGGAGCTGCAGTCGCTGTGTCTGAACGTCGAGGTGCTCTCGTCGGACGGCGCGGCGATCGAATTGCGCGAAGGCGAGGACGAGGACCTCGAGCGGGCTGCGGCCAACTTGGGAATCAACCTGTCCCGCAACGAATCCGCGTCCGTTGAGGACCTGGCTTAATCACTTTTAGTTACTAAACCCGCAAGGGGAAAGGAAGTTACGTGCTCGACGTCAACTTCTTCGATGAACTCCGTATCGGCCTGGCCACCGCGGAGGACATCAGGCAATGGTCTTACGGCGAGGTCAAGAAGCCGGAGACGATCAACTACCGCACGCTGAAGCCTGAGAAGGACGGCCTGTTCTGCGAGAAGATCTTCGGACCGACTCGCGACTGGGAGTGCTACTGCGGCAAGTACAAGCGCGTCCGCTTCAAGGGCATCATCTGTGAGCGCTGCGGCGTCGAGGTGACCCGCGCCAAGGTCCGCCGCGAGCGGATGGGCCACATCGAGCTTGCCGCGCCCGTCACGCACATCTGGTACTTCAAGGGTGTGCCGAGCCGGCTCGGTTACCTGCTCGACCTGGCCCCGAAGGATCTCGAGAAGATCATCTACTTCGCGGCGTACGTGATCACGTCGGTCGACGACGAGATGCGGCACAACGAGCTGTCCACGCTCGAGGCCGAAATGATGGTGGAGCGCAAGGCCGTTGAGGACCAGCGCGATGCCGACCTGGAGGCCCGCGCGCAGAAGCTCGAGGCCGACCTGGCCGAGCTGGAGGCCGAGGGCGCCAAGGCCGACGCCCGCCGCAAGGTGCGCGACGGCGGCGAGCGGGAGATGCGCCAGCTCCGTGACCGGGCCCAGCGTGAGCTGGACCGGCTGGAGGATATCTGGAGCACCTTCACCAAGCTGGCCCCCAAGCAGCTGATCGTCGACGAGAACCTCTACCGCGAGCTCGTCGACCGCTATGGCGAGTACTTCACCGGCGCCATGGGCGCGGAGTCGATCCAGAAGCTCATCGAGAACTTCGACATCGACGCCGAGGCCGACATCCTGCGTGACGTCATCCGAAACGGCAAGGGGCAGAAGAAGCTTCGCGCCCTCAAGCGGCTGAAGGTGGTCGCCGCCTTCCAGCAGTCGGGCAACTCGCCGATGGGCATGGTGCTCGACGCGGTGCCGGTCATCCCGCCGGAGCTGCGTCCGATGGTGCAGCTCGACGGTGGCCGGTTCGCCACGTCCGACCTGAATGACCTGTACCGCCGCGTGATCAACCGCAACAACCGCCTCAAGAGGCTGATCGACCTCGGTGCGCCCGAGATCATCGTCAACAACGAGAAGCGGATGCTGCAGGAGTCCGTCGACGCGCTGTTCGACAACGGCCGTCGTGGTCGTCCCGTCACCGGGCCGGGCAACCGTCCGCTCAAGTCCCTGTCGGATCTGCTGAAGGGCAAGCAGGGCCGGTTCCGCCAGAACCTGCTCGGTAAGCGTGTCGACTACTCGGGCCGTTCGGTCATCGTGGTCGGCCCGCAGCTCAAGCTGCACCAGTGTGGCCTGCCCAAGCTGATGGCGCTGGAGCTGTTCAAGCCGTTCGTGATGAAGCGGCTTGTCGACCTCAACCACGCGCAGAACATCAAGAGCGCCAAGCGCATGGTGGAGCGGCAGCGTCCCCAGGTGTGGGACGTCCTCGAAGAGGTCATCGCCGAGCACCCGGTGCTGCTGAACCGCGCACCCACCCTGCACCGGCTGGGCATCCAGGCCTTTGAGCCGATGCTGGTGGAAGGCAAGGCGATTCAGCTGCACCCGTTGGTGTGTGAGGCGTTCAACGCCGACTTCGACGGCGACCAGATGGCGGTGCATCTGCCGCTGAGCGCGGAGGCCCAGGCCGAGGCGCGCATCCTGATGCTGTCGAGTAACAACATCCTGTCGCCCGCGTCCGGACGTCCCCTGGCCATGCCGCGTCTGGACATGGTGACCGGGCTGTACTTCCTCACCACCGAGGTGGACGGCGACAAGGGCGGATTCCGTGCGGCCGCCAAGGATCAGCCGGAGGTCGGCGTGTACTCCTCGCCGGCCGAGGCGATCATGGCCGCCGACCGCGGCGTGCTGTCGGTGCGGGCCAAGATCAAGGTGCGACTGACGCAGCTGCGTCCGCCCGCCGAGATCGAGGCCGAGCTGTTCGGTGCCAACGGCTGGCAGCCGGGCGATGCCTGGATGGCCGAGACCACGCTGGGCCGGGTGCTGTTCAACGAGCTGCTGCCGGTGGGCTACGCGTTCGTGAACAAGCAGATGCACAAGAAGGTGCAGGCCGCCATCATCAACGACCTGGCCGAGCGCTACCCGATGATCGTGGTCGCGCAGACCGTCGACAAGCTCAAGGACGCCGGCTTCTACTGGGCGACCCGCAGCGGTGTCACCGTGTCGATGGCCGACGTGCTGGTTCCGCCCCGCAAAAAGGAGATCCTCGACCAGTACGAGGAGCGGGCCGAGAAGGTCGAAAAGCAGTTCCAGCGCGGCGCTTTGAACCACGACGAGCGCAACGAGGCACTGGTGGAGATCTGGAAGGAAGCCACCGACGAGGTCGGTCAGGCGCTGCGGGAGCACTACCCGGCCGACAACCCGATCATCACGATCGTCGACTCGGGTGCCACGGGTAACTTCACCCAGACCCGAACGCTGGCCGGCATGAAGGGCTTGGTGACCAACCCGAAGGGTGAGTTCATCCCGCGTCCGGTCAAGTCCTCGTTCCGTGAGGGCCTGACCGTGCTGGAGTACTTCATCAACACGCACGGCGCTCGAAAGGGCCTGGCGGACACCGCGTTGCGTACCGCCGACTCGGGTTACCTGACCCGTCGTCTGGTGGACGTCAGCCAGGACGTCATTGTCCGCGAGCACGACTGCGAGACCGAGCGCGGCATCCTCGTCGAGCTGGCCGAGCGTCAGCCCGACGGCACCCTGATCCGCGACCCGTACATCGAAACATCGGCGTACGCACGGACTCTGGGCGCCGACGCGGTCGACGAGGCCGGCAACGTCGTCGTGCGCCGCGGTGAGGACCTGGGTGACCCGGAGATCGACGCCCTGCTGGCGGCCGGCATCACGCAGGTCAAGGTGCGCTCGGTGCTGACCTGTACCACCGGCACCGGCGTGTGCGCGACCTGCTACGGGCGGTCCATGGCCACCGGAAAACTGGTCGACATCGGCGAGGCCGTCGGTATCGTCGCCGCCCAGTCCATCGGTGAGCCCGGCACGCAGCTGACCATGCGTACCTTCCACCAGGGTGGTGTCGGTGAGGACATCACCGGCGGTCTGCCCCGGGTGCAGGAGCTGTTCGAGGCCCGCGTCCCGCGCGGTAAGGCGCCGATCGCCGACCTCACCGGGCGGATCCGCCTCGAGGAGGGTGAGCGCTTCTACAAGATCACCGTCATTCCCGACGACGGGAGCGAGGAGGTCGTCTACGACAAGCTCTCCAAGCGGCAGCGGTTGCGGGTGTTCAAACACGACGACGGTTCCGAGCGGGTGCTTTCCGACGGCGACCACGTCGAGGTGGGCCAGCAGCTGATGGAGGGCTCGGCCGACCCGCACGAGGTGCTGCGCGTGCAGGGCCCCCGCGAGGTGCAGATCCACCTGGTCCGCGAGGTCCAGGAGGTCTACCGGGCCCAGGGTGTGTCGATCCACGACAAGCACATCGAGGTGATCGTGCGCCAGATGCTGCGCCGCGTCACCATCATCGACTCGGGTGCGACGGAGTTCCTGCCCGGCTCGCTGATCGACCGCGCGGAGTTCGAGGCGGAGAACCGCCGGGTGGTGGCCGAGGGCGGCGAGCCCGCCGCCGGCCGTCCGGTGCTGATGGGTATCACGAAGGCGTCGCTGGCCACCGACTCGTGGCTGAGCGCGGCGTCCTTCCAGGAGACCACGCGCGTGCTGACCGACGCGGCGATCAACTGCCGCAGCGACAAGCTGCAGGGTCTGAAGGAGAACGTGATCATCGGAAAGCTGATCCCGGCCGGAACCGGCATCAACCGGTACCGCAACATCCAGGTGCAGCCGACCGAGGAGGCCCGGGCCGCCGCGTACACGATCCCGTCCTACGAGGATCAGTACTACAGCCCGGACTTCGGCCAGGCCACCGGCGCCGCGGTGCCGCTGGACGATTACGGTTACAGCGACTACCGCTAGTTCGACAAGAAAAGAGCCCCCGCCCGGTGCGGGGGCTCTTTTCTTGTTCGCGAGCAGACACAAAATCGCATGAATCTGGCTGCGCTGGTGCGAGTGTCTGCTCGTCAGTCGAAGCGGTCAACGGCGATGAGTTCGGCCAGCGGTCCAGGTCTACCTTCTGACTGTCGAAGACCTCAGGAGGAACGCGTGGCCCAATTGCTCAGAGTCCAGAATTTCATGTTGTCGCGCGATGGGTTCGGCGCCGGGCTCAACCAGTGTTTCGAGCGCCCCTTCGGCGACGCCGACCAAGGTGCCCTGTTCGCCTGGGTCGGCGCGACCGCGAGTTGGGTGGGCCGCAGCGAGCCCGGCGGTAGTCGCGGCCTCGACGACTACTTCACCCGCGACTTCACCAACAACATCGGCGCGGAGATCATGGGCCGCAACAAGTTCAGCCCGTACCGCGGCCGGTGGCAGGACCATCCCGACTGGCAGGGGTGGTGGGGTGACGAGCCGCCGTTCCACACCCCAGTGTTCGTCATGACGCACTACGACCGTCCGCCGTTGGCGCTGTCGGACACGACGTTCCACTTCGTCTCCGGAGATCCGATGAGCGTCCTGGATCAGGCGAAGCTGGCCGCCGGCGGCAAGGACGTCCGGCTCGGAGGTGGCGCGAGCACCGTGCGCCGATTTCTCGACGCGGGCCTCGTCGACGCTCTTCACGTTGCGGTCGCGGAGGTGGAGATCGGCGCCGGATCGCGGCTCTGGGAGTCCCCCGAAGAGCTCGAGGACAGGTTCCACCACGAGGTGGTGCCCAGCGCCAGTGGGGTCACGCATCACTTGTTCTGGCGGCGATGACGGCCGCTCGCCAACTACACTGGCCGCGTGCTCATCGGTTCACACGTCCACAACGACGACCCGCTGGCCGCCGCGCAGGCGGATGGCGCCGACGCGGTGCAGTTCTTCCTGGGCAACCCGCAGAGCTGGAAGAAGCCCAAGCCGCGCGACGACGCCGAGGTGCTCAAGGCGTCCACCATCCCGCTGTACGTCCACGCGCCGTACCTGATCAACGTGGCATCGGCCAACAACCGCATCCGCATCCCGTCGCGCAAGATCCTGCAGGACACCTGCGACGCCGCCTCGGAGATCAACGCGACGGCCGTGATCGTGCACGGCGGCCATGCCGACGACGACGACATGGAGGCCGGCTTCGAACGCTGGGTCAAGGCGCTGGACTACCTGGAAACAGACGTGCAGGTGTACCTGGAGAACACCGCCGGCGGCGACCATGCGATGGCCCGCCACTTCGACACCATCGGCAGGTTGTGGGATCGCATCGGCGACAAGGGCGTTGGATTCTGCCTGGACACCTGCCACGCGTGGGCCGCGGGTGAGGAGCTTATCGACGCGGTCGACAGGATCAAGGCCCTGACCGGACGCATCGACCTGGTGCACTGCAACGACTCGCGCGACGCCGCCGGCTCGGGTGCCGACCGGCACGCCAACTTCGGCACCGGCCAGATCGATCCCGAGCTGCTCGCCGCGGTCGTCAGGGCGGCCGACGCGCCCGTCATCTGCGAGACGGCAGACGAGGGCCGCAAGGACGACATCGCGTTCCTGCGGGAAAAGACCAGCGGCTGAGTTACGGCCTGTGCTCGGTCGGCTCGCGGCGCTTCTCGGGGTAGTCCTTCTGGCTGTGGGTTGTTCGCCGCTGAAACCTGAGCCGCCCTCGGGCTTCGTCACCGGCACCAGCTTGCACCACATCAATGTGGGCGGACACGATCGCAGCTATCGGCTCTACGAGCCCCCGGGAGCATCGGCTTCGGCGCCGCTCGTCGTGGTGCTGCACGGCTATTCCGGGAGCGGGAGGCAAGTCGAAGGGGATTACGGCTGGGACGCATTGGCCGATTCGGCCAAGTTCGTCGTCGTCTACCCGGATGGGCTAGACCGGGCCTGGAACGTCGACGGGGAGGGCTGCTGCGGCCGGCCGGGCCGGGAGGGTGTCGACGACGTCGCCTTCGTCAGCGCGGCCGTCGCCGACATCGCCAAGCACGTCAGCACCGACCCCGCCCGCATCTACGTCAGCGGCATGAGCAACGGCGGCATCATGGCCTACACGCTGGCTTGCGCCACCGATATCTTCGCCGCGATCGGTCCGGTGGCCGGCACGCAGCTGAACCGCTGCCCCAACCCGCGTCCGATGTCGGTCATGCACATCCACGGCACCGCGGATCGGCTGGTGCCCTACGGCGGCGGGCAGGGGTTCAGCGTCATCAACGGACCCTCGGTACCGGACGTGAATGCGTTCTGGCGCAACGTCGATCAGTGCGCCGCCCCGGCCACCACGACGAATGGCCCCCTCACCACGTCGACGGCGGGATGCGCGGGCAGTCGCGGTGTCACGCTGATCACGATCGAGGCGGGCGGCCACGAGTGGCCCCCGTTCGCCGCGCGTACGCTGTGGGAATTCTTCGCCGCGCACCCAAGGTAACGCCCTATTACACCTCTTGTGCGGCTGTCGGAAAAATGTAACATGAGTGTCATGTCGGATACGCATGTCGTCACCAATCAGGTCCCTCCGCTGGAGAACTACAACCCCGCGACGTCCGCGGTGCTCGTCGAGGCCCTGATCCGCGAGGGCGGGGAATGGGGCTCAGAAGAGGTGAACGAGGTGGGCGCGATCGCGGGTGGCCGCGAAGCGCAGCGGTGGGGCGAGCTCGCCGACCGCAACCGGCCCATCCTGCACACCCACGACAAGTACGGCCACCGGGTCGACGAGGTCGAGTACGACCCGGCCTACCACGAGCTGATGCGCACGGCGATCGCCACCGGCATCCACGCCGCACCGTGGGCCGACGACCGCCCGGGCGCGCACGTGGTGCGCGCGGCGAAGATGTCGGTCTGGAACGTCGAGCCCGGCCACACCTGCCCGATCTCGATGACCTACGCCGTCGTTCCCGCGCTGCGCTACAACCCGGAGCTCGCGGCGGTCTACGAGCCCCTGCTGACCAGTCGTGACTACGATCCCGAACTCAAGCTGGCCACCACCAAGCGCGGCATCACCGCCGGCATGTCGATGACCGAGAAGCAGGGCGGATCCGACGTGCGCGCCGGCACCACGCAGGCGACCCCGAACGGCGATGGCAGCTACAGCCTGACCGGCCACAAGTGGTTCACCTCGGCGCCGATGTGCGACATCTTTCTTGTCCTCGCGCAGGCCCCGGGCGGGCTGTCGTGCTTCCTGCTGCCGCGGGTGCTGCCCGACGGCACCCGCAACCGAATGTTCCTGCAGCGGCTGAAGGACAAGCTCGGCAACCACGCCAACGCGTCGAGTGAAGTCGAATACTCTCGTGCGACCGCGTGGCTGGTGGGCGAGGAGGGCCGCGGCGTACGCACCATCATCGAGATGGTCAACCTGACCCGGCTGGACTGCACCCTGGGCAGCGCCACCAGCATGCGCACCGGATTGACCCGCGCCATCCACCACGCCCAGCACCGAAAGGCGTTCGGCGCCTACCTGATCGACCAGCCGCTGATGCGCAACGTGCTGGCCGACCTGGCCGTGGAGGCCGAGGCCGCGACCATCGTCGCGATGCGGATGGCCGGCGCCACCGACAAGGCGTTGCGCGGCGACGAGAAGGAGGCGCTGCTGCGCCGCATCGGCCTGGCGGCCAGCAAGTACTGGGTGTGCAAGCGCGCCACCCCGCACGCCGCCGAAGCGCTGGAATGCCTGGGCGGCAACGGCTACGTCGAGGACTCGGGCATGCCGCGGCTGTTCCGCGAGGCGCCGCTGATGGGCATCTGGGAGGGCTCGGGCAACGTCAGCGCGCTGGACACGTTGCGCGCCATGGCCACTCGGCCCGAATGCGTCGAGGTGCTGTTCACCGAACTGGCCGAAAGCGCCGGCGCGGACCCGCGACTCGGCGGTCATGTCGAGCGCCTGCGGCAGGACCTGTCCGACCTGAACACCATCGCGCACCGGGCCCGCAAGGTGGCCGAGGACATCTGTCTGGCGCTGCAGGGCTCGCTGCTGGTGCGCCACGGCCACCCCGCCGTCGCCGAGGCCTTCCTGACCACCCGGCTCGACCGCCAGTGGGGTGGGGCCTACGGCACCATGCCCGCCGGCCTGGACCTGGCCCCGATCCTCGAGCGTGCCCTGGTCAAGGGCTGAGTCCCAATATGACTCACGCGATCAGGCCGGTCGACTTCGACAACCTGAAGACCATGACCTACGAGGTCACCGACCGGGTTGCCCGGATCACCTTCAACCGGCCGGAGAAGGGCAACGCGATCGTCGCGGACACCCCGCTGGAGCTCTCGGCGCTGGTCGAGCGCGCCGACCTCGACCCCAATGTGCACGTCATCCTGGTGTCCGGCCGCGGCGAGGGGTTCTGCGCGGGCTTCGACCTGAGCGCCTACGCCGACCGCACCGGCTCGGCCGGCGGGACCGGGGCCTATGCGGGCACCGTACTGAGCGGAAAAACCCAGGCGGTCAACCACTTACCCGACCAGCCCTGGGACCCGATGATCGACTACCAGATGATGAGCCGGTTCGTGCGCGGTTTCTCCAGCCTGATGCACGCCGACAAGCCGACGGTGGTCAAGATCCACGGTTACTGCGTGGCCGGGGGCACCGACATCGCGCTGCATGCCGACCAGGTGATCGCCGCCGCCGACGCCAAGATCGGCTACCCGCCCACGCGGGTGTGGGGCGTCCCGGCGGCCGGGCTGTGGGCGCACCGGCTCGGCGACCAGCGCGCCAAGCGCCTGCTGTTCACCGGTGATTGCATCACCGGCGCGCAGGCCGCCGAATGGGGCCTGGCGGTCGAGGCGCCGGACCCGGCGGACCTCGACGAGCGCACCGAACGGCTCGTGCAGCGGATCGCCGCGGTGCCCGTCAACCAGCTGATGATGGTCAAGCTCGCGCTGAATTCGGCTCTGCTGCAACAGGGTGTGGCCACCAGCAGGATGGTCAGCACCGTGTTCGACGGCGTTGCCCGGCACACCCCGGAAGGGCACGCCTTCGTCGCCGACGCCGTGGAGCACGGCTTCCGGGACGCGGTGCGGCATCGCGACGAACCCTTCGGTGACTACGGCCGCCGCGCGTCACAGGTGTAACCCATGCCCACCATGACGGCCCGGTCGGTGGTGCTCAGCGTCCTGCTGGGGGCCCACCCGGCGTGCGCCAGCGCGAGTGAATTGGTCAAGCTCACTGCCGATTTCGGCATCAAAGAGACCACCCTGCGGGTGGCGCTGACCCGCATGGTGGGTGCGGGCGACCTGATCCGCTCCGCCGACGGCTACCGGCTCTCGGATCGCCTGCTGGCCCGCCAGCGGCGGCAGGACGACGCCATCAACCCGCGAGTCCGGCCGTGGCGCGGGGAGTGGATCACGCTGATCGTGACCAGCGTGGGCGGCGACGCACGCACCCGGGCGGCGCTTCGAACCGCCTTGCACGCCAAGCGATTCGGCGAACTGCGCGAAGGCGTCTGGATGCGACCCGACAACCTCGAGCTCGACCTCAACCCCGAGATCGACGCCCGCGTGCGCGTCCTGCGGGCACGCGACGACGATCCCGCCCAGTTGGCCGCCCAGCTGTGGGACCTGCCGGCCTGGGCCCGGGCCGGCAGCCGCATGCTCGACGAGATGGCCACCGCGCCAGACATTCCCGGCCGTTTCGTGGTCGCGGCGGCGACGGTGCGGCACCTGCTCACCGACCCGGTGCTGCCCGACGAACTGCTGCCGGACGACTGGCCCGGCGCACGGCTGCGCGCGGCTTACCACGACTTCGCCACCGAGTTGCTCGAGCGGCGCGAACCACTATTTGCGGAGGCAAAATGAACGATCCGGTGCGTATCGAACGCAACGGCCCGGTGACGACGGTGATCCTGAACCGCCCGGCGGCGCGCAACGCGGTCAACGGCCCCACCGCCGCGGCGCTGTACGCGGCGTTCGACCAATTCGACCGCGACGACACCGCGTCGGTCGCCGTCTTATGGGGGGACGGTGGAACATTCTGCGCCGGGGCCGATTTGAAGGCCTTCGGCACACCGGACGCGAACGCCGTGCACCGGACGGGCCCGGGCCCGATGGGTCCGACGCGGATGGTGTTGTCCAAACCCGTGATCGCCGCGGTGGGCGGCTACGCGGTCGCCGGGGGCCTGGAGTTGGCCCTCTGGTGCGACCTGCGGGTGGCCGAGGAGGACGCCGTGTTCGGGGTGTTCTGCCGCCGGTGGGGGGTGCCGCTGATCGATGGCGGCACCGTGCGGCTGCCGCGGCTGATCGGGCACAGCCGCGCGATGGACATGATTCTCACCGGCCGCGGCGTCAAGGCCGACGAAGCCCTCGCGATGGGGTTGGCCAACCGCGTCGTGCCCAATGGCCAGGCGCGGCAGGCGGCGGAGGAACTGGCCTCGCAACTGGCCGCGCTGCCGCAGCAGTGTCTGCGGTCCGACCGGCTTTCGGCGCTACATCAATGGGGGACAACGGAGCCCGAGGCGCTCGACTTCGAGTTCGCCAGCATCTCCCGCGTCGCCGCCGAGGCGAACGAGGGGGCCGGACGGTTCGCCGCGGGCGCGGGCCGGCACGGGGCATCCGCCGGCTAGCCGGCGCCTCGGGTCGTTCTCTTACGGCGCGAGCCTCACCCTGCCCGGCGGCGTGGGCGGCGTGGGCGGTGACTCCGGACCAGTGCCGCTACCGCCGGGAGGGCCGCCCGGCGCTGGAGCAGCGGGCGCCTCCGGTTGCGGTTCCTGCGCCGGGGGTGGCGGTTGTTGCCGTGGAGACGGCGTCGCGACCGGCGCGGGTGGCGTCAGGATCTGGGCTGTCGGCGGCGGCGGTGGCGGAAGTTGCGGTGGGTCCGGCTGGCCGGTTTCCCCCAAGGGGACCATGCGCACTGTCGATTGGGGCTCCCGAAGGTCGCTCCACGAGCTGGCGGCGATGTACGGATTCGAGGTGCTCCGCAGCGTCGATTCGTTCGATCCGGGCACGGGATTCGCCATGGCCTGAAGGGAAGCAATCTTCGGTTGATCGTTGGGGCAGTAGGCCTCGACCGCGGCGGAGATGAAGCGGGCAATGGTGCGGTTGACGCGGTCGGGAGGGTATTGGCCGCCACCGGAGTTGGCATTGAACGCCCGTTCCTTCATGTCGGCGACCACGCCGTCCACGGGCATTCCGCCATCGAGCTGGCGACAAATTCTGTGGGCTGTGGCGATGAGGCTCGGGACGTTCTCGAGCGCAGGGATTCCTTTCTGGTCGAGCAGCGCCACAAACTGATCGTCGGGGTTGGGGTCGGCCGCCGCTGCGCCGTGGGGCAGCATCGCGACGCCGGTCAGTACCACGATGGCCGTAACCAGTGCGCGGGCGTGGTTAGTGGTACGGGTGAGCATGGCTGGATTCCGTTCTGCTGGCAGAATCATATGCCCCGGATCTGCCCGCGGCACCTCGGCGGCGCGGCGTGCGGGTCAAACACCGCACGGCCGCAGAAGTAGCGGTGCCATTCGCCCCGGCCGCAACGCATCGGGGTATGAAAGTCGTTGTGGCGCAATGGCAACCTGCGTGCGCAAGCTACCTGATTGCCGGCTAGCCGCCCTTGGTGATGGTGTTGCCCGAACCCAGGTTGTCGACCTTAGGCTCACCGTCTTTGTAGGTGATGGTGTTGTTCAACCCGACCACGCTGATCCGGGTGTCCACCTTGTCCAGCGTGATCTTGTTGTCCGTGCCGCCAACGGTCACCGTCGCGCAGCTGCCGGTGACCGTCAGGGTGTTGTTGGAACCGCCCACGTTCAGCGACTTGCCGCTGGCGCAGTCAAGCGTCGCGGTGGTGCCCATCGATCCGTAGTTGAGCGTGTTGCCGATCTCGACCGACGCGGTGGTGCTCGCCCCGCTCGACCCCGTGGTGGGGGTCGCCCCGGCGCTCGTCGTCGTCGTGCTGCTCTTCGTTGTGGTCGTGGAACCGGCGGGCGGGTTGGCCGTCGAACTGCAACCGGCGATCAACACGGCCGCGACGGCCGGCACCACGGTGAGCGCGGTCAGCCCCGAGGGGCGGGCAAAGATGTGGGCGGACATTGTCTCTCGATTCCCCTCGATTTGGATGGCCTCAGGTTTGGATGGCGATGTGGTGTCGGGCTCAGCCGGGCACCTGCTGGAGCCGGTTGGTCATGCCCAGCTCGCGGCCGCGGTCCCAGAGGAACGGCGCGCCGTTGTGGTAGAACACCGTCTGGTCGTAGCCGTAGACGGTGATGTCGTGTGAGACGGAGTCGGCGACGACGGTGTTCGACGAGCCCATCACCGTCACCGCGTAACAGTTGCCGAGCGCGGTGACGTTGTTGAAGGAGCCGTTGACCAGCAGCGTGGCGTCGTTGCAGTCCAGCGTTTGCTGGATGCCCTGTCCGATGACATGGGTGTCGCCGTTCTTCGCGTGGGCCGCGGGAGCGGGGATTGCGGCGACGGTGATGACACAGGTTGCCAGCGACCCGGCGACGGTTGTCCAGTTCACTGCGGGCCCCCTCTTTGACGGGTGGATCTGCTCGATGAGATTACGTCCATCCGGTCGTGGCTGAAACGGTTTCGCGGTCGGCGTCAACTAGAGTCATTAGTTAAGCACCACGATCATCCCAAGCGAAGGGCCCCGCCATGGCAGCTCAGCCGGAAACGCCGTCGGCGGCCGGGCGCCCGCGCGCGGGACGAACCGGCTCGCGCCCGGCAAAGCTGAGCCGCGAAGGCATCATCGACGGCGCGCTCACCTTCCTGGACCGGGAGGGCTGGGACGCCCTCACCATCAACGCGCTGGCGATGCAGCTGGGCACGAAGGGGCCGTCGCTGTACAACCACGTGGACAGCCTGGAGGACCTGCGCCGCGCGGTGCGGATTCGCGTCATCGACGACATCATCACGATGCTGAACAGGGTCGGCGAGGGCCGCGCCCGCGACGACGCGGTGCTGGTCATGGCGGGCGCCTACCGCAGCTACGCCCATCACCACCCCGGCCGGTACTCGGCGTTCACCCGGATGCCACTGGGTGGAGACGACCCCGAGTACACGGCGGCGACCCGAGGCGCCGCCGCGCCGGTGATCTCGGTGCTGTCCTCCTACGGTCTCGACGGCGAAGAGGCGTTCCACGCGGCCCTGGAGTTCTGGTCCGCGCTGCACGGCTTCGTGCTGCTGGAAATGACCGGTGTCATGGACGACATCGACACCGACGCGCTGTTCTCGGACATGGTGCTGCGGCTGGCGGCAGGTCTGGAACGGCGCGTCGCGCACGGTTAACCGCCGCTTTGACCTGCAAGACCGGCGGCGGGTATTGTGGAGGCTCGTGCCTGGCGGCTTACGGCGCCTAACCGTAAGGAAGTGGATGCCGGGCAAATTCGCATGTCCACGATGCATCGGATCTTCTCCGGTGCGCAGCGCGTGCGACACACCCGGCCGCGGGGTAATGCGGCCGGACATAACTGCAGTACGAAGACTTGAGAACAGCCGACAGACGCACAACACGAACACAGAAAGCCGGTAGATGCCAACGATTCAGCAGCTGGTCCGCAAGGGTCGCCGCGACAAGATCGCCAAGGTCAAGACCGCGGCCCTGAAGGGCAGCCCGCAGCGCCGTGGCGTATGCACTCGCGTGTACACCACCACCCCGAAGAAGCCGAACTCGGCGCTTCGGAAGGTCGCGCGCGTGAAGCTGACGAGCCAGGTCGAGGTCACCGCCTACATCCCCGGCGAGGGCCACAACCTCCAGGAGCACTCGATGGTGCTGGTGCGTGGTGGCCGAGTCAAGGACCTGCCCGGTGTGCGGTACAAGATCATCCGCGGCTCGCTCGACACCCAGGGGGTCAAGAACCGCAAGCAGGCCCGCAGCCGTTACGGCGCGAAGAAGGAGAAGAGCTGATGCCGCGCAAGGGGCCCGCGCCGAAGCGTCCGTTGGTCAACGACCCCGTCTACGGGTCGCAACTGGTCACCCAGCTGGTGAACAAAGTTCTCCTGCAGGGGAAGAAATCGCTGGCCGAGCGCATTGTTTATGGTGCGCTCGAAAACGCCCGGGACAAGACGGGCACCGATCCCGTGATCACGCTCAAGCGCGCTCTCGACAACGTCAAGCCCGCGCTGGAGGTGCGCAGCCGCCGCGTCGGCGGTGCGACCTACCAGGTGCCGGTCGAGGTCCGTCCGGACCGGTCCACCACGCTCGCGCTGCGCTGGCTTGTCAGCTTCTCGCGGCAACGCCGGGAGAAGACGATGGTCGAGCGGCTGGCGAACGAGATCCTGGACGCCAGCAACGGCCTGGGGGCCTCCGTCAAGCGGCGTGAGGACACCCACAAGATGGCCGAGGCCAACCGCGCGTTTGCGCATTATCGCTGGTGACAGCTTCCGGCGATGATGCCGGCGGCTAAATAGACAGCAACCAAGCAATCGAAAGAGTGGGAAGACTTCTGTGGCACAGAAGGACGTGCTGACCGACCTCACCAAGGTCCGCAACATCGGCATCATGGCGCACATCGACGCCGGCAAGACGACGACGACGGAGCGCATCCTCTACTACACCGGTATCAGCTACAAGATCGGTGAGGTCCACGATGGCGCCGCCACCATGGACTGGATGGAGCAGGAGCAGGAGCGGGGAATCACCATCACCTCCGCGGCCACCACCTGCTTCTGGAACGACAACCAGATCAACATCATCGACACCCCCGGGCACGTCGACTTCACCGTCGAGGTGGAGCGCAGCCTGCGCGTGCTCGACGGTGCCGTCGCCGTCTTCGACGGCAAGGAGGGCGTCGAGCCGCAGTCCGAGCAGGTGTGGCGCCAGGCCGACAAGTACGACGTGCCGCGGATCTGCTTCGTCAACAAGATGGACAAGATCGGCGCCGACTTCTACTTCTCGGTGCGCACGATGGAAGAGCGCTTGGGCGCCAACGTCATCCCGATCCAGCTGCCCGTCGGCTCGGAAGGTGACTTCGAGGGCGTCGTCGACCTGGTCGAGATGAAGGCCAAGGTGTGGAGCGCCGAGGCCAAGCTCGGCGAGAAGTACGACGTCGTCGACATCCCGGCCGACCTGCAGGAGAAGGCCGACGAGTACCGCACCAAGCTGCTCGAGGCCGTCGCGGAAACCGATGAGGCGCTGCTGGAGAAGTACGTCGGTGGCGAAGCGCTCACCGTCGACGAGATCAAGGGTGCGCTGCGCAAGCTCACCATCAACTCCGAGGCCTACCTCGTGCTGTGCGGCAGCGCGTTCAAGAACAAGGGCGTGCAGCCCATGCTGGACGCGGTCATCGACTACCTGCCTTCGCCGCTGGACGTGCCGCCTGCCGTCGGGCACGCGCCGGGCAAGGAGGACGTTGAGATCACGCGGAAGCCGTCGACCGACGAGCCGTTCTCCGCGCTGGCGTTCAAGGTCGCGACGCACCCGTTCTTCGGCAAGCTGACCTACGTCCGGGTGTACTCGGGCAAGGTCGACTCCGGCAGCCAGGTCATCAACGCCACCAAGGGCAAGAAGGAGCGGCTGGGCAAGCTGTTCCAGATGCACTCCAACAAGGAGAACCCGGTGGAGACCGCCTCGGCGGGGCACATCTACGCGGTGATCGGCCTGAAGGACACCACCACCGGTGACACCCTGAGCGACCCGAACGACCAGATCGTGCTGGAGTCGATGACCTTCCCCGACCCGGTCATCGAGGTGGCCATCGAGCCGAAGACCAAGAGCGACCAGGAGAAGCTGAGCCTGTCGATCCAGAAGCTCGCCGAGGAGGACCCGACCTTCAAGGTCCACCAGGACTCGGAGACCGGTCAGACCGTGATCGGTGGCATGGGCGAGTTGCACCTGGACATCCTGGTCGACCGCATGCGCCGCGAGTTCAAGGTCGAGGCCAACGTCGGCAAGCCGCAGGTCGCCTACAAGGAGACCATCAAGCGGGCCGTGGACAAGGTCGAGTTCACCCACAAGAAGCAGACCGGCGGTTCCGGCCAGTTCGCGAAGGTGCTGATCAGCCTCGAGCCGTTCCACGGCGAGGATGGCGCCACCTACGAGTTCGAGAACAAGGTCACAGGTGGCCGCATCCCGCGTGAGTACATCCCTTCGGTGGACGCCGGTGCGCAGGACGCCATGCAGTACGGCGTGCTGGCCGGCTACCCGCTGGTGAACTTGAAGGTCACCCTGCTCGACGGCGCCTTCCACGAGGTGGACTCGTCGGAGATGGCGTTCAAGATCGCCGGTTCCCAGGTGCTGAAGAAGGCTGCGCAGCAAGCCCAGCCGGTGATCCTGGAACCGATCATGGCCGTCGAGGTCACCACGCCCGAGGACTACATGGGCGACGTGATCGGCGACTTGAACTCCCGCCGTGGCCAGATCCAGGCCATGGAGGAGCGGAGCGGTGCACGCGTCGTCAAGGCGCACGTGCCGCTGTCGGAGATGTTCGGCTACGTCGGCGACCTGAGGTCCAAGACCCAAGGCCGGGCGAACTACTCCATGGTGTTCGACTCGTACGCCGAAGTGCCGGCGAACGTGTCGAAGGAGATCATCGCGAAGGCGACGGGTCAGTAAATATCGCCTCGGAGTAATCTTGCCGGGTCATTGCAAAGCCTTGGGCGCGGCACAACTGAAAACACCAACACTGCTTTAACGAGCACCAACAGTCCAGGAGGACAACGAAGTGGCGAAGGCGAAGTTCGAGCGGACGAAGCCGCACGTCAACATTGGGACCATCGGTCACGTTGACCACGGCAAGACGACGCTGACCGCGGCTATCACCAAGGTTCTGCACGACAAGTACCCGGACCTGAACGAGTCCCGCGCGTTCGACCAGATCGACAACGCTCCCGAGGAGCGTCAGCGCGGTATCACGATCAACATCTCCCACGTGGAGTACCAGACCGACAAGCGGCACTATGCCCACGTCGACGCCCCGGGTCACGCCGACTACATCAAGAACATGATCACCGGTGCGGCCCAGATGGACGGTGCGATCCTGGTGGTTGCCGCCACCGACGGCCCGATGCCGCAGACCCGCGAGCACGTGCTGCTCGCGCGTCAGGTCGGGGTGCCCTACATCCTGGTCGCGCTGAACAAGGCCGACATGGTCGACGACGAGGAGCTGCTCGAGCTCGTCGAGCTGGAGGTCCGCGAGCTGCTGGCCGCCCAGGAGTTCGACGAGGAGGCCCCGGTGATCCGGGTCTCGGCGCTCAAGGCGCTCGAGGGCGACGAGAAGTGGGTCAAGTCGGTCGAGGAGCTGATGGAGGCCGTCGACGAGTCGATCCCGGACCCGGTCCGCGAGACCGACAAGCCGTTCCTGATGCCCGTCGAGGACGTCTTCACCATCACCGGTCGTGGCACCGTGGTCACCGGTCGTGTCGAGCGCGGTGTGGTCAACGTGAACGAGGAAGTCGAGATCGTCGGCATCAAGCCGACCAGCACCAAGACCACCGTCACCGGTGTGGAGATGTTCCGCAAGCTGCTCGACCAGGGTCAGGCCGGCGACAACGTCGGGCTGCTGCTGCGTGGTATCAAGCGCGAGGACGTCGAGCGCGGTCAGGTCGTCGTGAAGCCCGGCACCACCACGCCGCACACCGAGTTCGAGGGCAGCGTCTACATCCTGTCCAAGGACGAGGGCGGCCGGCACACGCCGTTCTTCAACAACTACCGTCCGCAGTTCTACTTCCGCACCACCGACGTGACCGGTGTGGTGACGCTGCCGGAGGGCACCGAAATGGTGATGCCCGGTGACAACACCAACATCTCGGTGAAGCTGATCCAGCCCGTCGCCATGGACGACGGTCTGCGGTTCGCGATCCGCGAGGGTGGCCGCACCGTCGGCGCCGGCCGGGTCGTCAAGATCATCAAGTAGGTCCAGTTCGCCGTAGAGCCCGGATCGCCGATTTCGGCGGTCCGGGCTTTACGCGTTTTCCGGGCCGGATGTTGACGATTCCGCTACGATTCCGGGACAAGGGAGTCGGGGGAAGATGGCCGGGAGGTTCGGATGTCCTTCGTATTCGCGACGCCCGAGTACGTCGCCGCCGCGGCGTCGGATTTAGCCAGGATCGGCTGGACGATCACGTCGGCGAACTCGATGGCGCTGGGGCCGACGTCGAGCGTGCTTGCCCCGGGTGCCGACGAGGTGTCGACCGGTATCGCGACGCTGTTCGACGCGCATTCTCAGGTCTACCAGGCGCTCAGCGCTCAGGCCGCCGTGTTTCACAACCAGTTCGTGCAGCTGATGAACGGCGGCGCGGCGCAGTATCTCGCCACCGAGGCCGCCAACACCACGCCCCTGCAGTCCGCGGCGGCCCCCGCGTCGATGGCGGCGCAGCTGCCTGCGGTGACGGCCGCGGGCGGTTCGGCGCCGGGTGTGCCGGCGGGACCCCTGATGTCGGCGGTCGGGCCGGCCTCGGCGATCGCCGGTGCGCAGGCACCGGCCAGCCCGACGGTGGCCGCGGCCACCACGGGGCCGGCCGTGGTGGCCCCGGCCACCACATCGGCGACGCCGGTGCGGATGGTGACCCCCGCCTATACCCCGGCCACCACGCAGCCCGCGGCGCCGGCCCCGGCGCCGGTCAATCCGCTCGCGTCGACGCCGGCGCAGGTGGAGACACCGCAGGCCGCCGCGGCCCCGGCGATGCCGGTATCGACCGGCACGCCGGTCAAGATGGTGTCGGCCCATTCGCCCGCCGCGCCGACGTCGGCGGAGTCTTCTGCGCGCCCCGCGCCCGCACTGATACCCAAGGTGGACTGACGCCGGGCCGGTTTGCGTTTATGGCGCGCGCGGTGACATCGCGACAGCTAACCTGACACGAAAATCCCAGCAAGGGTAAGGAGACGCTCGTGTTGGCGCGCTATCTGAAGGCACAGTTGGTGGTTTTGCTGTGCGGCGGCCTGGTCGGGCCGATTTTCCTGATCGTCTACTTCACCCTCGGCCTGGGCAGCCTGCTGCAGTGGATGTTCTACGTCGGCCTGCTCATCACGGTGGCCGACGTGCTCATCGCGCTCGCGCTGGCCAACTACGGCGCGAAGTCCTCGGCCAAGACGGCGGAGCTCGAACAGAACGGGGTGCTGGCGCTCGCCCAAATCACCGGCGTCACCGAGACGGGGACGTGGATCAACAACCAGCAGGTGGTGAAGGTGAACCTGCACATCTCCGGGCCGGGTTTTCTGCCGTTCGACAGCGAAGACCGGGTGATCGCGAGCGTGACCCGGCTCGGCAACCTGAGCGCCCGCAAGGTGGTGGTGCTGGTCAACCCCACCACCAACGAGTACCGAATCGACTGGGAGCGAAGCGCGTTGGTCAACGGTCTGGTGCCGGCGCAGTTCACCGTGGCCGAGGACAACAGGACCTACGACCTGAGCGGGCAGGCCGGCCCGTTGATGGAGATCCTGCAGATTCTCAAGGCCAACAACGTTCCGCTCA
The DNA here is from genome assembly GCF_001665645.1 of Mycobacterium sp. 852002-30065_SCH5024008. Taxonomy (NCBI): domain Bacteria; kingdom Bacillati; phylum Actinomycetota; class Actinomycetes; order Mycobacteriales; family Mycobacteriaceae; genus Mycobacterium; species Mycobacterium sp. 852002-30065_SCH5024008. The sequence continues at coordinate 75,687 of NZ_LZSZ01000172.1, forward strand.
ACCGGATGGTGGACATCCGGTCGAACCCGGGGCTGCGCCAGCAGGTCCAGGCGGTGGTGCGCCGCGCGGCCGAACAACAGGCGCCGGCCCCGCAGGCCGCCCAGCCAGCCGCTGCCGCGGGCCCGGCACCGGTGGTGACGCCCCCGCAGCCGTCGATCGCTCAGCGGCTTCAGGAGCTCGAGACGTTGCGCGCCAGTGGCGCGCTGACCGACCAGGAGTACAACAGCCGGCGGGCCCAGATCATCTCCGAAATCTGATCGGCGGGCGAGTTAGAACAGGTTTCAGTTTCGCTGCTAGCCTGGCTGCGTGGCGGGACAAACTGGATCACTGCAGGGGCGGGTGGCTTTCATTACCGGCGCCGCCCGCGCCCAGGGCCGTTCGCACGCGGTGCGGCTGGCCCGCGAGGGCGCCGACATCATCGCGCTCGACATCTGCGCCCCGGCGTCAAAGAGCCTGACCTACACGCCGGCCACGCCGGAGGACCTCATCGAGACCGTCCGCCTGGTGGAAGCCGAGGGCCGCAAGGTGCTGGCCCGTGAAGCGGACATCCGGGACGACGCCGCGCTGCGCCAACTGGTGGCCGACGGCGTCGAACAATTCGGACGGCTCGACATCGTGGTGGCCAACGCGGGAGTCCTGAGCTGGGGCCGGCTTTGGGAGCTGACCGATGAGCAGTGGGACACGGTGATCGGGGTCAACCTGACCGGCACCTGGCGCACACTGCGCGCCACCGTGCCCGCCATGATCGAAGCCGGCAACGGGGGCTCGATCGTGGTGGTCAGCTCGTCGGCGGGGCTGAAAGCCACTCCGGGCAACGGGCATTACTCGGCCAGCAAGCACGGACTCACCGCGCTGACGAACACCCTCGCCATCGAGCTCGGCGAATACAACATCCGGGTCAACTCCATCCACCCCTACTCGGTCGACACCCCGATGATCGAGCCGGAGGCGATGATGGAGATATTTGCCCGCCATCCCAGCTTCGTGCACAGCTTCCCCCCGATGCCCTTGCAGCCCAACGGCTTCATGACGCCAGACGAAGTGGCCGATGTCGTGGCGTGGCTAGCTGGCGACGGCTCTGGCACGGTGACCGGCACGCAGATCCCCGTGGACAAGGGCGCCTTGAAGTATTGACCGGCGATCGTGGTATGAACTCCACGTGACCGCTAGCAAAGGAATTGTGATCGTCGGTGGTGGTCTGGCCGCTGCCCGGACCGCCGAGCAGCTGCGCCGATCCGAGTACGCCGGCCGCGTCACGATCATCAGCGATGAGGTGCACGTGCCCTACGATCGCCCGCCGCTGTCAAAAGAGGTGCTGCGCAAAGAGGTCGACGACGTGGCCCTCAAACCGCGCGAGTGGTACGACGAGAACGACATCACCCTGCGGCTGGGTGCGGCGGCCACCAGCCTGGACACCGCGGCCCAGACGGTGACGCTGGCCGACGGGTCCGTGATCGGATACGACGAACTCGTCATCGCGACCGGCTTGGTGCCGCGACGCATCCCGACGCTGCCCGATCTGGCGGGCATCCGGGTGCTGCGCACGTTCGACGAGAGCATGGCGTTGCGCGAGCACGCCTCCGCGTGCCAGCGTGCCGTCGTCGTCGGCGCCGGCTTCATCGGCTGTGAGGTGGCGGCGAGCCTACGCAGCCTCGGGGTGGACGTCGTGTTGGTTGAGCCGCAGCCGACGCCCCTGGCGTCGGTGCTCGGCGAGCGGATCGGCGAGCTGGTCGCGCGCCTGCACCGCGCGGAGGGGGTCGACGTGCGCCTCGGTGTCGGGGTGGCCGAAGTGCGCGGCGACGAGCGGGTGGACACCGTAATGCTGACCGACGGCACCGAGCTCGCCGCGGACCTGGTGGTCGTCGGCATCGGATCCCACCCCGCCACGGGCTGGCTCGAGGGCAGCGGCATCGAGGTCGACAACGGCGTGCTCTGCGACGAGGCCGGACGGACCAGCGCGCCGAACGTGTGGGCGCTCGGTGACGTCGCCTCCTGGCGCGACGCGACGGGACATCAAGCGCGCGTGGAACATTGGAGCAACGTCGCCGACCAGACCCGCGTGGTGGTGCCCGCGATGCTGGGGCAGGAAGTCTCGTCGTCCGTGGTCGTTCCGTACTTCTGGAGCGACCAGTACGACGTCAAGATCCAGTGCCTCGGCGAGCCCGAAGCCACTGACACCGTCCACCTCGTCGAAGACGACGGCCGCAAGTTCCTGGCCTATTACGAGCGCGACGGGGTGCTGGTCGGGGTGGTGGGTGGCGGGATGCCCGGCAAGGTCATGAAGGTGCGCGCCAAGATCGCAGCCGGCGCGCCCATCGCGGATTTGCTGGGCTGACTCTGGCGGAAGCAGCTGCGCCCCAGCAGTTTTCGTGTCCAGGGCTCACAGCCAGCGCACCGGCGGGCCATGCGGATGGCATTCGCCGAGTATCTCGAGGTCGCCGCCCGGCCAGCGGCGCGCCCGCACCAAGAACCGGATGGGTGAGTCGGGCCGGTCGCGCGCCGGCTCCAGGGTGAGGTGGACGAACGGCGATCGCTCATCCGCCTGCTCGCCCAGCGCCTGTACGCGCGCGCGGACGGTGTCCCGCTCCTCGCCGGACAGGTATTGCCAGGTGATGGAATGCCACAGCACGGTAAGCGCGCCCGCGGCCAGCGTCAGGCCGGCGACCGCGTCGGCCGCCGTCTGGCGCTCCAGCCCGGCCGGCATCCGCCGGGCGACCTCGATGGCGCCGCGCAACCGCTCTAGTCGGGCGCTCTGGTCGGGCCACACGTAGCTCAACACGGTGAGCTCCCCGTCGGCCCCGGTGACGTCGATGGGTGCGATGTCATAGCCGTGCCGCTCGACGATCCGTACCCGGCCGTGCGGCAGCGCGCCGCGCCACGCGTCCTCGATGGTCACCGGCGAATCGCCCGGCCCCCACTGGCCGCCGGCGAATCGATAACCGTAATGGTCTCCGCGCAGGTTCAGCCCCGCGCTCGATCCGACCTCGAAAAGCCTTATCGGCAGGTCGAATTCACAATTGACGTGCAACAGGCCGCCGATGAGCGCGGCGGACCGCCCGACCTCGTTGGTCTGGGGCGGTTGCCGCAACGCCGCGCGCAGGGCCTCGGAGTGGCCGGCCGCGACGTCCTTGATCTCCGGCCACGCCGACTCGGCGTCCCAGCTGCCCCCGGTGCTGGGATACCACCGGCGCAATTGCGCTGCCCGGCCGTCGAGCACCAATCGGTGCAGCCCGCCGAGCAGCCGCAGGGGCACCGCAAGGCGCGACGGGTCGTCCTCGTGCCCGGACAAGATGGCGGCGAAGACGCCGCCGGCGACGACGTCGATGGCCACCAGCTCGAAAAGCTCCCCGTACATCGGTGAGCCCGAGCCTGCGCAGAACCGCCCCTGCGCGCGCAGGGTGTGCAGCAGGTGGTCACCGGTCACCGATCCAGCCTGTCCAGTCCGGCGCCGACAACGTCAAACGCGTTGCCCAGGGCGGTCGGCAGCGGGACGGACTCGTCACCCAGCCAGTGCTCGTAGGCCGACAGCGCCACCGCGAGCATGGTCCAGGCGGCCGTCTGGGGCAGCAGGTCGGTCGTCTTGCGGTCCGACCGGCGGGCCACGAACCCGGCGATCACTTCGCGCCAGCCCGCGTACATCGTCATCGAATAGGCCTGCAGTTCGGCCGTCTGCAGGATCACCCGCATGCGCTCGCGGTGCCGCGCGGTCTCGGACTCGTCAAAGGTGTTGAAAGCCAACAGCGCATCGCGCAGTGCCTGGCCCAGCGGCACCCGCGGATCGACGTTGTCGAGCAAGTCGCGCAGGTGCGCGAGGTGGGTGTCGAAGTCGCCCCAGGGGATGGCGTTCTTGGACGCGTAGTAGCGAAACAGCGTCCGCCGCGAGATGCCGGCGGCCCGCGCGACGTCGTCGACGCTGACATCGGCGAAACCGCGGGCGCTGAACAGTTCGATGGCGACGTCGGTGATGTGGTGCGGAGTTGTCGAGCGGCGACGGCCCACCCGTGGCTGCGGCACCATGCGACCCCGCCCTTCCGTTTCGGCACTCGATGCCATATTCTGACGAAGCTTGTGACTCGATCCCCATCGTTGTCAAGAACCGACGAAAGGCAATGACCCGTGGACCACGAAACCGAGACCGAGACCCAGCTCGTCGCCGAGACCCTGGTCGAAGAGGTGTCCATCGACGGCATGTGCGGGGTCTACTGACCCGCGTGTTCGACCCCGACCACGGCTGGCGGTTGCACCCACAGGTGGCGGTTCGACCCGAACCGTTCGGGGCGCTGCTCTATCACTTCGGCACCCGCAAGCTGTCCTTTCTCAAGAACCGCACCATTCTGACGGTGGTGCGGTCGCTGGCCGACCATCCCGATGTGCATTCCGCCTGCCGCGCGGCGGGTGTGGACGACTCGGGGGAGGCGCCGTACTTACACGCGCTAGGCGTGTTGGCCGATTCGAAGATGTTGGTACCTCAGGAGGTTCCATGACCGCCGGACTGGCCAGAGTGCCGCGGCTCATCGAGCAGTTCGAGAGCGGGCTGGATGCGCCAATCTGCCTGACGTGGGAGCTGACGTACGCCTGCAACCTGGCGTGCGTGCACTGCCTGTCGTCCTCGGGTAAACGGGATCCGCGGGAGCTGTCCACCCGGCAGTGCATGGACATCATCGACGAGCTCGAACGCATGCAGGTGTTCTACGTCAACATCGGCGGCGGGGAGCCCACCGTGCGCCCGGACTTCTGGGAGCTGGTCGATTACGCCACCGCGCACCACGTCGGGGTGAAGTTCTCCACCAACGGGGTCCGCATCACCGAAGAGGTCGCCGCCCGGTTGGCCGCCAGCGACTACGTCGATGTCCAGATCTCGCTGGACGGGGCCACCGCGGAGGTCAACGACGCGGTCCGGGGCCCGGGATCCTTCGCCATGGCCGTGCGCGCGCTCGAAAACCTGGCCAACGCGGGCTTTGCCGACGCGAAGATCTCCGTCGTGGTCACCCGGCACAACGTCGACCAGCTCGACGAATTCGCCGCGCTGGCAAGCCGTTACGGCGCCACCTTGCGGATCACGCGGCTGCGTCCCTCGGGCCGGGGTGCGGACGTCTGGGAGGACCTGCACCCCACAGCCGAGCAGCAGGTGCAGCTCTACGACTGGCTGGTGGCCAAGGGGGAGCGGGTTCTCACCGGCGACTCCTTCTTCCATCTGTCGCCGTTGGGGTCCTCCGGCGCGCTGGCCGGGCTGAACATGTGCGGTGCCGGCCGGGTGGTGTGCCTGATCGACCCGGTGGGCGACGTGTATGCCTGCCCGTTCGCCATCCACGACCGTTTCCTGGCCGGAAATGTTCTGTCGGACGGTGGGTTCGACCAGGTCTGGAAGAACGCACCGCTGTTCCGTGAGCTCCGCGAACCGCAGTCCGCGGGCGCGTGCGGCAGCTGCGGCCACTACGACGCCTGCCGGGGCGGCTGCATGGCGGCCAAGTTCTTCACCGGCCTGCCGATGGACGGGCCGGATCCCGAATGCGTCCAGGGGCACAGCGCGTCGGCGCTGGCCCGCCGGCGCGAGACGCCGCGCCCTCGGGCCGACCATTCCCACGGGCGGCGGGTTCGCCAGCCGGTGCCCTTGACGCTGTCGGTGCGGCCGCCGGACGTGCCACCAGCACGGCTGTGCAACGAAAGCCCAGTGTGATCATGGCCGGCCAGTGGTTTGAAACCGTCGCCATCGCGCAGCAGCGCGCGAAGCGGCGGCTGCCGAAATCCGTTTACTCGGCGCTGCTTGCGGGCAGCGAAAAGGGAGTCACCGTCTCCGATAACGTCGCGGCGTTTGGTGAACTCGGATTCGCCCCGCACGTCGTGGGCGCGCAGGAAAAGCGCGACCTATCGACTACCGTGATGGGACAAGATATTTCGATGCCGGTGCTGATTTCGCCAACCGGTGTCCAGGCGGTCGATCCGGACGGTGAGGTCGCGGTCGCGCGGGCTGCGGCGGCGCGGGGAACGGCGATGGGCCTGTCCTCTTTCGCCAGCAAACCGATCGAGGAGGTCATCGCCGCCAATCCCAAGATCTTCTTCCAGGTGTACTGGCTGGGCGGGCGCGACGCGATCGCCGAGCGGGTGGAACGGGCGCGCCAGGCCGGTGCGGTCGGTTTGATCGTCACCACCGACTGGTCGTTCTCCCACGGGCGCGACTGGGGTAGTCCCCAGATTCCCGAAGCGATGAACCTGCGGACCGTCCTGCGGCAGTCTCCGGAAGCGGTGTTCAAGCCACGCTGGCTGTGGAAATACGGCAAGACACTGCGCCCGCCGGATTTGCGGGTGCCCAACCAGGGTCGCCGCGGTGAATCCGGTCCGCCTTTTTTTGCGGCCTACGGCGAGTGGATGGGTACGCCGCCCCCGACGTGGGAGGACATCGCCTGGCTACGCGAGCTGTGGGGCGGCCCCTTCATGCTCAAGGGCGTGATGCGTGTCGATGACGCGAAAAGGGCTGTGGATGCCGGTGTTTCGGCGATTTCGGTGTCGAACCACGGTGGTAACAACCTCGACGGCACGCCGGCCTCCATCCGCGCCCTGCCCGCGGTGGCCGCCGCGGTCGGCGATGAGGTCGAGGTGCTGCTCGATGGTGGCATCCGCCGCGGCAGCGACGTCGTCAAGGCCGTGGCGCTCGGGGCGCGCGCGGTGATGATCGGCCGCGCCTACCTGTGGGGCCTCGCTGCGGCCGGCCAGGCGGGCGTGGAGAACGTGCTCGACATCCTGCGCGGGGGCATCGACTCGGCGCTGATGGGTCTGGGCCATGCCAGCGTCCACGACCTCGGCCCGGAGGACATCCTGGTGCCGGCCGGCTTCACCCGGGCGCTGGGTGTCCCGTCCGGCGGGGCCGACTGATCGGCTAATCACCGATATCCCGGGCAGATTTACCCGGAATGCTCGGCGGCCCTAAAACGGTGGTACACGCGTGGTATCCGTGACGAACGAGCACAAATTTCGAACCCCTGATGAACCAGTCAGAAAAAAAATGTTTTCTCCGAACAACAATTGGTGCACGCCAGGTGAATTCGTCCTACCATCACCGAGTGCCCGTACTCGGCGAATTGGCAATGGCGACGTCAAGCCAGCTATCGGGCACCTCGCCGTCGATATTGATCCCGCTGGGGTCGACCGAACAGCACGGCCCGCATCTGCCGTTGGACACCGACACCCGGATCGCCACCGCGGTCGCCCGTGGGGCTCGGGCCGGTCTCGAAGCGCGCCTCAAGCGCGAGTGGTTGCTGGCGCCGGCCATCGCCTACGGCGCCAGCGGCGAGCACCAGAGTTTCGCCGGAACGATCTCCATCGGCACCGAAGCCCTGACGATGCTGCTCGTCGAGTACGGCCGGTCGGCCGCTAGCTGGGCCAACCGCCTCGTCTTCGTCAACGGCCACGGCGGCAACGTCGCCGCGCTGACCGCGGCGGTGTCGCGGCTGCGGGCCGAGGGCCGCGACGCCGGCTGGTGCCCATGCCTGGCCGACGGCGGCGATGCCCACGCCGGGCACACCGAAACATCGATGTTGCTGCACATCTCGCCCGGAGACGTACTGACCGACCGGTGGCTCGCCGGCAACCGGGCGCCGCTGCCGGAATTACTCCCGTCGATGCGGCGCGGGGGAGTCGCGGCGGTCAGCCCCGTGGGCGTGCTGGGGGACCCGACAACCGCGACGGCCGCCGAGGGCAAGCGCATCCTCGCCGAGATGGTCGACGGCTGTGTCCGGCGAGTGGCCCGGTGGTCGCCCGGGCACGACGGGATGCTTACATGACGGCGGCCCGGCTGCCGGATGGCTTCGCCGTCCAGGTCGACCGGCGGGTGCGGGTGCTCGGTGATGGCTCTGCGCTGCTCGGTGGTTCGCCGACCCGGCTGCTGAAGCTGGCGCCGGCCGCCCAGGACATGCTGTGCGACGGCCGGCTGAAGGTTCGCGACGACGTCAGTGCCCAGCTGGCCCGCACCCTGCTGGACGCCACGGTGGCGCATCCGCGGCCGGCGGGCGGCCCGTCGCACAACGACGTCACCGTGGTAATTCCGGTGCGCAACAACCTTTCCGGGGTTCGCCGCTTGGTGAGCTCACTGCGCGGCCTGCGGGTCATCGTGGTGGACGACGGTTCGTTCCCGCCGATCGAGCCGGACGATTTCATCGGCGCGCACTGCGACGTCGAAGTATTGCGGCACTCCCGCTCCAGGGGCCCGGCCGCCGCCCGCAACACCGGGTTGGCCGCCTGCAGCACCGACTACGTCGCGTTTCTGGATTCCGACGTCGCGCCGCGGCGCGGCTGGCTGGAGGCGCTGCTCGGGCATTTCTGCGATCCCACCGTCGCCCTGTCCGCGCCGCGCATCGTCGGCTTGTCGCCCAGTGAAAATGTGGTGGCCCGCTACGAGGCGGTGCACTCGTCGCTCGACCTCGGCGAGCGCGAGGCGCCCGTGCTGCCCCACAGCCAGGTGTCCTACGTGCCCAGCGCGGCGATCATCTGTCGGTGCTCCGCCCTCCGCAGTGTCGGCGGGTTCGACGAGACCCTGCAATCCGGTGAGGATGTCGACCTGTGCTGGCGGCTCATCGAGTCCGGCGCCCGGCTGCGCTACGAACCCATCGCGGTGGTCGCTCACGACCACCGCACCGAACTGCGGGATTGGCTCGCGCGCAAGGCGTTCTATGGCGGATCGGCGGCCCCGCTCTCGGTTCGCCACCCGGACAAGACGGCCCCGGTGGTGATCTCCGGCTGGGCGCTGATGACCTGGATCCTGATGGCGTTCGGGACCAGCCTGTCCCAACTGGCGTCCGTCGTCGTCGCCGTCCTGACTGGTCGCAGGATCGCCAGGGCGATGCGCGGCGCCGAGACGTCCATCGCCGACGTGGCGATGATCGCGACCCGTGGCCTGTGGTCGGCGGCGCTGCAGCTGGCGTCGGCCCTGTGTCGGCACTATTGGCCGGTGGCGCTGCTTGCCGCCACGCTGTCGCGACATTTCCGACGCGTCGTGCTGGTCGCGGCGATCATGGACGGCGTGGTGGACTGGCTGCGACGCCGCGACGCCGTCGGCGACGATGCCGAACCGATCGGCCTGCTGACCTATCTCTTGCTCAAGCGGGTCGACGACCTGGCGTACGGCCTCGGGTTGTGGTGGGGTGTGGTGCGGGAGCGCAACCTGCGGGCGCTGAAACCCCAGATTCGGAGCTAGCCGCCACCTTGACCCGCCCTTGAGTAAGGCCGCCCCGCACAGCGACGTGCTGATCGTCGGTGCCGGTAGCGCTGGATCGGTTGTCGCCGAACGTCTTTCTGCCGAGCCGGGCTGTGTGGTGGCCGTCCTCGAGGCGGGGCCGGCCCTCGATGATCCGGGATTGCTCGCACAAACCGCGAACGGGTTGCAGCTGCCGATCGGGGTCGGCAGCCCGCTGGTGCGCCGTTATCAGACGAGCCTGACCGATCGACCCATGCGCGCGCATCCGATCGTGCGCGGGGCGACCGTCGGCGGCTCGGGCGCAATCAATGGCGGCTACTTCTGCCGCGGATTGCCGCGCGACTTCGACCGGTTATCGCTACCCGGATGGGCCTGGTCCGACGTCCTCGAGAGCTTCCGCGCCATCGAGACCGACCTGGACTTCAGCGGGCCGGCCCATGGCGACAGCGGTCCCATCCGGGTCCGTCGTACCCACGAAATGACGGGAACCACCGAGCGTTTCATCACCGCCGCGCAGCGCGCCGGGTTCGACTGGATCGAAGATCTCAATGACTGTGGGCCGGAACTGGTTTCGGGAATGGGCGCCGTCCCGCTCAACATCGTGGACGGTGTGCGTACCGGATCCGGCGCGGGATTTCTGCTGCCGGCGCTGCGCCGGCCGAACCTGACATTGCACTCCCGGACGCGCGCCGCGCGGTTGCGCTTCGCCGGCACCGCCGCCGCGGGTGTCGACGTGATCGGCCCGCACGGCCGCTTGACGCTGACCGCAGACCGGATCGTGTTGTGTGCCGGTGCCATCCAAACGGCACAGCTGCTGATGCTCTCCGGCATCGGAGCCGAGGAGGGACTGCGCTCCGTCGGCGTACCCGTGGTGAAGCCGTTGCCGGTGGGGGCGTCGTTCAGCGATCACCCCGAGTGGGTGTTGCCCACCGATTGGACGGTGGCTCCCGGCCGGCCTGTGCTCGAAGTCGTGCTCAGCACCGCCGATGGCCTCGAGATCAGACCCTACACAGGGGGATTCGTCGCGATGACCGGGGACGGCACCGCCGGTCATGCGGACTGGCCGCACATCGGGGTTGCGCTCATGCGGCCGCGCGCGCGGGGGCGCATTACGCTGGCGTCGGCGGACCCCGAGGCGGCGCCCCGCATCGAGCACCGTTACGACAGCGAGCCCGAGGACGTCGCGGCGCTACGCCAAGGCGCCGAACTGGCCCGCGAATTGGCGCGTACCGCAACGCATGTCGGTGAGCCCGTATGGTCCACGTCGCAACATCTCTGCGGCACAGCGCCGATGGGCGCCGATAACGACCCGCGGGCCGTCGTCGACCATCGCTGCCGGGTGCACGGCATCGACAACCTTTGGGTGATCGACGGCTCGATCCTGCCCGCCATCACCAGCCGGGGGCCGCACGCCACCGTGGTCATGATCGGTCATCGGGCCGCCGAATTCGTTCGGTGATGCGGACAGAGCGTGAGGGCGGGCCTCAAGGGTGAGGCATGAGGCCCGCCCCGCGAGCGGCGATTGTTCATGCGGTCCACGTAGACGGCCACGGCAAGTGGCAGTGCGCGCGCGAGTGGTGCTTCCCGCGAAAATACGTCGCAATATCCGTGGACTGCACGGTCGCCATTTCACTGTTCGATTGCCCGTGCTTGTCTCTTTTCGGTTACCTCCCTTCGCCGATGCGTGAAACATGTCGGCAGGCCGGAGGTGAACGCTGCCGGGCCCAGATCAGGGAGACCAGCCAGCGAGCCCGCCGCGCGAGGGTGTGCGCCGCGCGTCCGGCGCGCGTCGACTCGGTGGACACCAGGGTGCTCGTCTGGCGCCGGCAGCGCCGCACCGTGGGAAACTCACAGCTGGGGTGCCGAGCCGGCTCGCTCCCTCGCCTCAGGCGTATCCATTCGGCCTCCACGATCGCCGCCGCCTCACGCATCACCGGGCATACCGGCTCGACCACGCTCGTAACACCCATCAACACCACATCCACCTCGCCTCGCAGAGATGATCTGTATCTGTCGATATACATCTGGTGATACCAGAACCGGCAGAGGTTTTCAAGCATTGAACCCGCTGTCGGACAACAGTATTGGACGAAGCGGTGCTGGCCTGGCGGCGTGTCAGCGACGGCGGCCGGACAGCATCCCGCGCACCGGCCGAAGCTGCCGGCCGTCGCGGCCCGGCGCCCAAACCGCGATCAGCAGCGCGGCGGCGGCGACGATCACGGCCATCGTGATCGTCGACGCGTGCAAGGCCGCGAGGAACGCGCCCTTACTGATGTCGGCCAGCTGGTGGCCCTGGGGCCCCATCCGGCCTGCCACCTCGACGGCTTTGGCCAGCGAATCGGTGGCCGGCCCCCGGACGGGCCCGGGAAAGTCCGCCAACTTCGGGGCGAGCTCGTGCGAATAGCGGCCGGCCAGAATCGAACCGGCCACCGCGATTCCCAACGCGCCGCCCATCTCCCGGGACGTATCGTTCACCGCGGAGGCGACGCCCTGCTTCTCGTCGGGCACCGCTCCCATGATCGCCGATGTCGTCGGCGCCGTGCAGATTCCGATGCCGGTTGCCAGTATCAGTGTGGGCCAGGCGAATTCCAGATAGGAAGAGTGCAGGTTCAACCGGTACATGCACGCGAATCCGACCGCCATCAGCAGCGTGCCGATGAAGAGCACGAGCCGCAGGCCCAGCTTGGGCACGTACCAGAACGACAGCGCCGAGAAGATGCCCAGCGGCACCATGAACGGGCCGAACGAGATTGCCGTCGCCAGGGCCGAGTAGCCCATGATCTGTTGCACGTATTGCATGCCGATGTAGAAGAACCCGAACGTGGCGCCGAACAGGATGACGATCGCGGCGACGCCGGTGGCGAAATTCGGGTCGGCGAACAACCGGACGTCCAGCAGGGGTTGCCTGCTGCGCCGCGCGAGACGCAGCTCGACGGCACCGAACGCCGCCGCGAGCACCGCGCCCGCGACGAGCCCGCCCCAGACCAGGGGGTTGCTCCATCCGCGGGTCGGCGCCTCCAGGATCGCTGCCACGGCGATCGCCACCGCGGCGCCGATCAGGACCGCGCCCAGCCCATCGATCCGCGGGGCGCCGCCGTCGCGGGACGAGGCGACGGTGCACGCTAGCGCGAAGATCACCAGCCCGGCGGCGCCGAGTGACCAGAAGATCGCGTGCCAGTCCCAAAAGCGAAGCAGCAAACCGGAACCAATCATGCCCAGCACGCCGCCGGATCCGGCCGTGCCGGCCCAGATCCCGACCGCCTTGGTGCGCTCGGCCTTCGGATAGGCCACGCTCAGCAGCGACAGCGTTGCCGGCATCACGAAGGCGGCGCCGATCCCGGCCACCGCGCGGCCGGCGATGATCTGCGCCGGACTGTGCATCATCGCCGGAGCCATCGAGCCCACCGAGAAGACCACCAAGCCGATCAGCAGGGCGCCGCGTCTGCCGTAGCGGTCGCCGATCGCGCCCGCGGGCAACAGCAGGCAGGCCAGGGCCACGGTGTATCCGTCGACGATCCAGTTCAGCTGCGACTGGGTGGCCGAGGTAGCCACCGCCAGGTCTCCCAGCGCGGTGTTCAGCGCCGTCATCGACGCGACAACCAGGGCGACTCCCATGCAGGCGACGGCCAGCGTCCAGTTTCTCGCTCGGAGACTATTGCCGATGCTGACTGCATCAGTACGCTGGTCAGGCCGGACCAGGGTTTCGACCATGATGCGCCTCCTCACGGTGGCGTTGGGAAGTTTCGAGACCGATAGTCTTGTAGGTAGACCGATAGTCTCGTTCCCAAACAGGGAGGTGGGTCACAATCACCGGCAGTACCAGCGACCCCCGCCCAGCGCGCTCGCGGGCCCGTTTGCTCGAGGCCGCCGCCACGCTGCTGAGTTCCGGTGGGCCCAGCGCGGTGACCGTCGACGCGGTCACCCGTACCGCCAACGTCGCGAGAGCCACGTTGTATCGCCATTTCCCGAGCGGAAACGATTTGCTGGCAGCGGCTTTCAACAGCCTCATCCCGCCGTCGCCCACGCCGCCGGCCGAGGGTTCGCTGCGCGACCGCCTGGTTGCGGTGGTGTTGGCGCAGGCCGAGTCGGTGGCCCAGGCGCCCGTCGTCATGACGGCGATGTCGTGGCTGGCCCTGGGCCGCGACCTGGACGAGATGCCGGAACCCCGGGACAGCCAGGCGGTGGACAGCGCGGCGATCACCACGCTGCGCGAGCGCATCGCCCAGCAGTACGCCGCCCCGTTCGACGCCATCTTCGACAGCCCGGAGGCCGACGAGCTCGGCGAGGTGGACCGCTCCCGGGCCATCGCGCTGCTCATCGGCCCCCTGGTGCTGGGGCGCCTTTCCACGCTTCCCGACTTCGATTACCGCGAGTGCGCGCTCGCGGCCGTCGACGGTTTCCTCTATGTTCAGCGCGCACACAACCGGGCCGGCGCGGCGAGCGTCGAATCGGCGGGTGCCTGAGGCCGGCGACGGCCGCTGACCAGCGGGTTGACCGCCCGGCGGGGCCGGGCCGGCGGCGTTCGGCCGGGATTTGGCCAAACCCATGATCTAGGGCATACTGTTCAGGTTGCCTTGGGCCGGGTTTGCGCCTGGTCGGGCATACGACCAGCGCCCAAACGGGCGCGTCCGGTCCCATCCTTGGAGCGCGACAAATTTTGTCGCGGTCCAGGCTGCGTGAGGGTGACACACCCGACCGCGGGGGCCGGTGGACCACGACAGGTAAACAGCGGCGCAGTATCCGGCGCGACGCTCGATCGGCCCAGGGTGACCCGGGCTCGATCAGCGCGCTGGGAGCACCAGGTCCGGACACGGATTTTTGTAAGTGGAGTGAGGGTAGGAGAAGCGTGGCGGGACAAAAGATCCGCATCAGGCTCAAGGCCTACGACCATGAGGCCATCGACGCATCGGCGCGCAAAATCGTCGAGACCGTCGTCCGCACGGGTGCCAGTGTCGTAGGTCCGGTGCCGCTGCCGACTGAGAAGAACGTGTACTGCGTCATTCGCTCTCCGCATAAGTACAAGGACTCGCGGGAGCACTTCGAGATGCGTACTCACAAGCGGTTGATCGACATCCTCGACCCGACGCCGAAGACCGTCGACGCGCTGATGCGCATCGACCTTCCGGCCAGTGTCGACGTCAACATCCAGTAGGGGCTTGGTGAACTCATGGCAAGAAAAGGCATTCTGGGTACCAAGCTGGGCATGACGCAGGTGTTCGACGAGAACAACCGGGTCGTCCCGGTGACGGTGGTCAAAGCGGGGCCCAACGTGGTCACCCGCATCCGCACACCCGAGCGCGACGGCTACAGTGCCGTCCAGCTGGCCTACGGCGAGATCAGCCCCCGCAAGGTGAACAAGCCGGTGACCGGTCAGTACAGCGCCGCGGGCGTGAACCCGCGCCGGCACCTCGCCGAGTTGCGGCTGGATGACGAGGCCGCGACCAGCGAATACGAAGTCGGCCAGGAGCTGACGGCGGAGATCTTCGCCGACGGCGCCTATGTCGACGTGACCGGTACCTCCAAGGGCAAGGGCTTCGCCGGCACCATGAAGCGCCACGGCTTCCGCGGCCAGGGCGCCAGCCACGGTGCCCAGGCGGTGCACCGCCGTCCGGGTTCCATCGGCGGCTGCGCCACCCCCGCGCGCGTCTTCAAGGGCACCCGGATGGCCGGCCGGATGGGTAACGACCGGGTGACGGTGCAGAACCTGGTGGTGCACAAGGTTGATGCCGAGAACGGCGTGCTGCTGATCAAGGGTGCGGTCCCCGGCCGCACCGGTGGACTCGTGGTGGTCCGCAGCGCGATCAAACGAGGTGAGAAGTAATGGCGACTAAAGGCCAGACACTCAAGATTGACGTCAAGACGCCGGACGGCAAGGTCGACGGTTCGGTCGAATTGCCGGCCGAATTGTTCGACGCCCCGGCCAATATCGCGTTGATGCACCAGGTGGTCACCGCGCAGCGGGCGGCGGCGCGCCAGGGCACGCACTCGACCAAGACCCGCGGCGAGGTCAGCGGCGGTGGACGTAAGCCGTACCGGCAGAAGGGAACCGGTCGTGCCCGTCAGGGTTCGACGCGGGCCCCGCAGTTCACCGGCGGTGGCGTTGTGCACGGCCCGAAGCCGCGCGACTACTCCCAGCGCACCCCCAAGAAGATGATCGTCGCGGCGTTGCGCGGCGCGTTGTCGGACCGGGCGCGCAACGGCCGCATTCATGCGGTCACCGAGCTGGTGTCGGGCCAGACGCCGTCGACCAAGAACGCCAGGGTATTCCTGGGCACGCTGACCGACCGCAAGAAGGTGCTGATCGTGATCGGCCGCAGCGACGAGGCCGGCGCCAAGAGCGTGCGCAACCTGCCCGGTGTGCACATCCTGACGCCCGACCAGCTCAACACCTATGACGTGCTGCGCTCCGACGACGTGGTGTTCAGTGTTGAGGCGCTCAACGCCTACATCAGTGCCCAGGCGGGCGCCAACACCGCTAGCACCGAGGAGGTATCGGCGTAGATGGCGACCATCACCGACCCCCGCGACATCATCCTGGCCCCGGTCATCTCGGAAAAGTCCTACGGGCTTCTGGATGACAACGTGTACACCTTTGTGGTGCACCCCGATTCGAACAAGACGCAGATCAAGATCGCCATCGAGAAGATCTTCTCCGTCAAGGTCATATCGGTGAACACCGCGAATCGACAGGGCAAGCGCAAGCGCACCAGGACCGGATACGGCAAGCGCAAGGGCACCAAGCGCGCCATCGTCACGCTGGCGCCCGGTAGCAAGCCCATCGACCTGTTCGGGGCCCCGGCCTAGCCGCGCGCGAGAGAAAGACCTGATTAGACATGGCAATTCGTAAGTACAAGCCGACGAGCCCCGGCCGCCGCGGCTCCAGCGTTTCCGACTTCGCCGAGGTCACCCGCTCGGAGCCGGAGAAGTCGTTGGTGCGCCCGCTGCACGGCCACGGTGGCCGTAACGCACACGGCCGCATCACCACCCGCCACAAGGGCGGCGGCCACAAGCGGGCCTACCGGGTGATCGACTTCCGTCGCAACGACAAGGACGGCGTCAACGCCAAGGTCGCGCACATCGAGTACGACCCGAACCGGACCGCCAACATCGCGCTGCTGCACTTCCTGGACGGCGAGAAGCGTTACATCATCGCGCCGCAAGGCCTTTCGCAGGGGGACGTGGTGGAGTCGGGCGCGAACGCCGACATCAAGCCCGGCAACAACCTGCCGCTGCGCAACATCCCCGCCGGTACCGTGATCCACGCGGTGGAACTTCGGCCGGGCGGTGGCGCCAAGCTGGCGCGGTCCGCCGGCTCGAGCATCCAGTTGCTCGGTAAAGAGGGCACATACGCCTCGCTGCGTATGCCCAGCGGTGAAATCCGCCGCGTCGACGTGCGCTGCCGCGCCACGGTCGGCGAGGTGGGCAACGCCGAGCAGGCAAACATCAACTGGGGCAAGGCCGGCCGGATGCGGTGGAAGGGCAAGCGCCCTTCGGTCCGTGGTGTGGTCATGAACCCGGTGGACCACCCGCACGGTGGTGGTGAGGGTAAGACCTCCGGTGGTCGCCACCCGGTGAGCCCGTGGGGCAAGCCGGAGGGCCGCACCCGCCACCCGAACAAGGCCAGCAGCAAACTCATCGTCCGGCGCCGGCGCACCGGCAAGAAGCACGGTCGCTGAGGAAGTTCCGGGACTAGGAGTACAAGCACATGCCACGCAGCCTGAAGAAGGGCCCGTTCGTCGACGACCACCTCCTCAAGAAGGTGGACGTCCAGAACGAGAAGAACACCAAGCAGGTCATCAAGACCTGGTCTCGGCGTTCGACGATCATCCCGGACTTCATCGGTCACACCTTTGCCGTCCACGATGGACGCAAGCATGTCCCGGTGTTCGTCACCGAGTCGATGGTCGGTCACAAGCTTGGTGAATTCGCGCCGACGCGAACCTTCAAGGGGCACATCAAGGACGACCGGAAGGCCAAACGGCGATGACCACAACTGAATTCCCGTCGGCGGTCGCCAAGGCGCGGTTCGTGCGGGTCTCACCGACAAAGGCACGCCGGGTGATCGACCTGGTGCGGGGCCGGTCGGTGGCCGACGCGCTCGACATCCTGCGCTGGGCGCCCCAGGCGGCCAGCGAGCCGGTAGCCAAGGTGATCGCGAGCGCCGCGGCGAACGCGCAGAACAACAACGGGCTGGACCCGGCCACCCTGGTGGTCGCCACGGTGTATGCCGACGAGGGCCCGACCGCCAAGCGCATTCGCCCGCGCGCTCAGGGTCGCGCGTTCCGGATCCGCAAGCGCACCAGCCACATCACGGTCGTGGTGGAGAGCCGGCCGGCCAAGGACCAACGTTCGGCGAAGTCGACGAGGGCCCGCCGCGCGGAGGCCAGCAAGGCCGCGGCGAAGGCGCCCGCGAAGAAGGCCGCCACCAAGGCGCCCGCCAAGAAGGCACCTGCGAAGAAGGCTGCGGCGAAAACCGCCGAGGCGAAGACTTCTAAGGCAACTGCTGAGACCTCGGAAGCGAAGGGAGGCTCAGACTAGTGGGCCAGAAGATCAATCCGCACGGCTTCCGGCTGGGTATCACCACCGACTGGAAGTCCCGCTGGTACGCCGACAAGCAGTACGCGGACTACGTCAAAGAAGACGTCGCGATCCGCAAGCTGCTGTCGACCGGGCTGGAGCGCGCCGGCATCGCCGACGTGGAGATCGAGCGCACCCGCGACCGGGTGCGCGTCGACATCCACACCGCGCGCCCCGGCATCGTCATCGGCCGTCGCGGCACCGAGGCCGACCGCATCCGTGCGGACCTGGAGAAGCTGACCGGCAAGCAGGTTCAGCTCAACATCCTCGAAGTCCGCAACCCCGAGTCCCAGGCGCAATTGGTGGCCCAGGGCGTCGCCGAGCAGCTGAGCAACCGGGTGGCGTTCCGCCGTGCGATGCGTAAGGCCATCCAGTCGGCGATGCGTCAGCCCAACGTCAAGGGCATCCGGGTGCAGTGCTCGGGTCGCTTGGGCGGTGCGGAGATGAGCCGCTCGGAGTTCTACCGCGAGGGGCGGGTGCCGCTGCACACGCTGCGCGCCGACATCGACTACGGCCTGTACGAGGCCAAGACCACCTTCGGCCGGATCGGTGTGAAGGTGTGGATCTACAAGGGCGACATCGTCGGCGGGAAACGCGAACCGGCCGTAGCCGCTCCGGCGGGCGCCGACCGTCCGCGCCGCGAGCGTCCGTCGGGCACGCGCCCCCGGCGCAGCGGTGCGTCGGGCACCACGGCGACCAGCACCGAGGCCGGCCGGGCCGCCGCGGGCGCCGAAGAAAGCACTGCGGCCGCAGCGGCCGAGGCCGCGCCCGCCGCAGAACCGGAGAGCACGGAGAGCTGAATCATGTTGATTCCCCGCAGGGTTAAACACCGTAAGCAGCACCACCCCCGCCAGCGCGGCATCGCCAGCGGCGGCACGGCGGTGAACTTCGGTGACTACGGCATCCAGGCCCTGGAGCACGCCTACGTCACCAACCGGCAGATCGAGTCCGCGCGTATCGCGATCAACCGCCACATCAAGCGTGGCGGGAAGGTGTGGATCAACGTCTTCCCGGACCGCCCGCTGACCAAGAAGCCCGCCGAAACCCGGATGGGTTCGGGTAAGGGCTCGCCGGAATGGTGGGTGGTCAACGTCAAGCCGGGCCGCGTGCTGTTCGAGCTGAGCTACCCCAACGAGCAGGTGGCCCGGGAGGCCCTTACCCGTGCAATCCACAAGCTGCCGATCAAGGCACGCATCGTGACCCGAGAGGATCAGTTCTGATGGCAGTGGGAATTTCGCCTGGCGAACTGCGTGAGCTCACCGACGAGGAGCTGACCGAGCGTCTGCGCGAATCCAAGGAAGAGCTGTTCAACCTGCGTTTCCAGATGGCGACGGGGCAGCTGTCCAACAACCGCCGGCTGCGCGCGGTGCGGCAGGAGATCGCGCGCGTGTACACCGTGCTGCGCGAACGAGAACTGGGCCTGGCTTCCGGGCCCGACGGTAAGGAATCCTGATGGCAGAAGCGAAGAAGGCGGCCCCGAAGGCGGCTCCTAAGGCGGCCGCAAAGGACGCACCCTCGAAAGAGAAGGGCCCCCAGCACACTCCGGCCAACCCGAAGGTGCGTGGCCGGCGTAAGGTCCGCATCGGTTACGTGGTGAGCGACAAGATGCAGAAGACCATCGTGGTCGAGCTGGAAGACCGCGTGCGTCACCCGCTGTACGGCAAGATCATCCGTACCACCAAGAAGGTGAAGGCGCACGACGAGAACAGCACCGCGGGCATCGGCGACCGCGTCTCGCTGATGGAGACGCGTCCGACGTCGGCGACCAAACGGTGGCGGCTCGTCGAAATACTCGAGAAGGCCAAGTAGCCCCCAAGGAACATCAGAACGCCCGAGACTTTAGGGTCTTGGGCGTTTTGCTTTGCCGGGTGGGGGCACCGCTCGCTTGCGGGCGAGACGCCGCCGAAAAAAGATCGTAATTCTCGCAGTGGCGCTACGCTCGGCGCATGTCGACTGACTCCCGTGACTTCCAAGGCAAGATCGAGCTAGATATCCGGGACTCCGAGCCCGACTGGGGCCCATACGCCGCGCCGACCGCACCGGAGAACTCGCCGAACATCCTGTACCTGGTCTGGGACGACACCGGCATCGCGACGTGGGACTGTTTCGGCGGCCTGGTCGAGATGCCCGCCATGACCCGCATCGCCGAGCGTGGTGTGCGGCTGTCGCAATTTCACACCACCGCGCTGTGCTCGCCGACCCGGGCCTCGCTGCTGACCGGCCGCAACGCCACCACCGTCGGCATGGCCACGATCGAGGAGTTCACCGACGCGTTCCCGAATGCCAACGGCCGGATCCCGTTCGATACCGCGCTGCTCTCCGAAGTGCTCACCGAGCGCGGCTACAACACGTACTGCATCGGCAAGTGGCACCTGACGCCGCTCGAAGAGTCCAATCTGGCTTCGACGAAACGACATTGGCCGACCTCGCGCGGCTTCGAACGGTTCTACGGTTTCCTGGGCGGCGAGACCGACCAGTGGTATCCCGACCTGATGTACGACAACCATCCGGTCAACCCGCCGGGCACGCCCGAGGACGGCTATCACCTCTCGAAGGACATCGCCGACAAGACCATCGAATTCATCCGCGACGCCAAGGTGATCGCGCCGGACAAGCCGTGGTTCAGCTACGTGTGCCCGGGCGCCGGGCACGCGCCGCACCACGTCTTCTCCGAATGGGCGGACCGCTACGCCGGCCGCTTCGACATGGGCTACGAGGCCTACCGCGAGATCGTGCTGGAAAACCAGAAGTCGATGGGCATCGTGCCGCCGGACACCGAACTCTCTCCGGTCAACCCGTACCTGGACGTCAAGGGGCCGCAGGGCGAGCCCTGGCCGCTGCAGGACACGGTGCGGCCGTGGGATTCACTGAACGCCGACGAGAAGAAGCTGTTCTCCCGGATGGCCGAGGTGTTCGCCGGCTTCCTCAGCTACACCGACGCCCAAATCGGCCGGATCCTGGACTATTTGGAGGAATCCGGTCAAATGGACAACACCCTCATCGTGGTGATTTCCGACAACGGCGCCAGCGGGGAGGGCGGCCCGAACGGATCGGTCAACGAGGGCAAGTTCTTCAACGGCTACATCGACACCGTCGAAGAGAGCATGAAGCTGTTCGACCACCTCGGCGGCCCGGAGACCTACAACCATTACCCGATCGGCTGGGCGATGGCCTTCAACACCCCGTACAAGCTGTACAAGCGGTACGCGTCGCACGAGGGCGGCATCGCCGACACGGCGATCATCTCGTGGCCCAATGGTGTTGCCGCACATGGGGAGATCCGCGACAACTACGTCAACGTCTGCGACATCACGCCCACGGTCTACGACCTGCTGGGCATGACGCCCCCCGACACCGTCCGGGGCATCGCGCAGAAGCCATTGGATGGCGTGAGTTTCAAAGCGGCCCTTGCTGATCCGGCCGCCGACACCGGAAAGCAGACCCAGTTCTACTCCATGCTGGGCACCCGCGGGATTTGGCATCAGGGTTGGTTCGCCAACACCGTCCATGCGGCCACGCCGGCCGGCTGGTCGCACTTCGACGACGACCGCTGGGAGCTGTTCCACATCGACGCCGACCGCAGCCAGTGCCACGACCTGGCCGCCGAGCACCCGGACAAGCTCGAAGAACTCAAGGCGCTGTGGTACTCCGAAGCCGCCAAGTACAACGGGTTGCCGCTCTCGGACCTGAACATCCTCGAGACGATGACGCGGTTCCGCCCGTATCTCGGCGGTGACCGGTCCAGCTACGTCTACTACCCCGACTGCGCGGACGTGAGCAGCGGCGCCGCCGCCGAAATCCGCGGCAGGTCGTTCGCGGTGCTGGCCGAGGTGAGCGTGGATACCACCGGCGCGGAAGGGGTGCTGTTCAAGCAGGGCGGCGCCCACGGCGGGCACGTGCTGTTCATCCAGGATGGGCGCCTGCATTACGTCTACAACTTCCTGGGCGAACGGCAGCAGACGGTCTCCTCATCGGGCGCGGTGCCGCTCGGCAGGCACCTGCTCGGCGTGAACTATTCGCGGACCGGAACCGTGCCGAACAGCCACACGCCGCTCGGCGACGTCACGTTGTTCATCGACGACGAAGTGGTCGGCACGCTCGCGGACGTGCAGACCCAGCCCGGAACGTTCGGGATCGCGGGTGCCGGGATCACCGTCGGCCGCAACGGCGGCTCGGGAGTGTGCAGCCGCTACAAAGCGCCGTTCTCATTCACCGGGGGCACCATCGCGCAGGTCACCGTCGACCTGTCCGGCCGGCCCTATGTAGACGTGGAAGCTGAAATTGCGCTTGCGTTTTCGCGCGACTGAAGCCCTGGCGCTGTGCTTGTTGGCGCTCGCTGCGGTGGGATGTGAGACGACCACCGGCGGAACGGCCATCGGTGGCACCGCCGCGTCGACGTCGGCCACCACGCGAGTTTCCGACCCGGCCGAGCCGGTGCCCGGCATCGAAACCACGCTGCCCGACCACATTCCGCCCAATGCCTTGGTGTGCTTCCCGCCGCCCGCCAGCGGCTCCATGACCAAGGCATCGGTGGCGGACCCGGTGGCGCCCGTGCTTACGGTCCCGTTGCCCGACGGCTGGAATGCGGCCCCCGGCACGGGCGACGTGGCGTTGAGGTCGACCGGCCCCGACGGCATGTCGGTGCGCGTGACCATCGCCCGCACCGACCTCGACCCCGGTGGCGCGTTCCTGCGTTACGCCACCGACTTGGGCACGGCGACCCCGGGGGCCAAGGTCACCGTCACGGCGGCCCAATTCTGCGGTTACAGCAGCCAGCTGCTCAGCGGGACCAACGGAGGGGCCGGAGCAAACGAGTTCGCCGACCGCATCACCCACATCTGGACCAACACCCAGGCGTACCTGGTCGCCATCCATCTGGAGGGGCCCGGCAAAGCGCCCGGTTTCGAAGCGGCAAAATCGACGGTAATGCAGCAATTCGCCGTCATTATCCCCTGAAATTTGCCGTTGTCCCTGTTAGCATTTGGCCGGTGATGCCTCAATGACCGCCGGGACTCCGGCGCCTCCCGCGCCGCCGGCGCCCGCCAACCACCGGGGTCGGCAAATTGCCATCGCTTTTGGAATCGTCGCCTCCATCATTGTCATCTACGCTCTTTCGCTGATCGCTGTGCACCTGCTGGCAAAGTCGGCGCCCGCGCTCCCCTCGGTGGATTTGAGCAAGGTGGAGGCTGAAGACAGCGTCGTTCAGGTACGGCTGGAGAAGCTGGATACCGTCGCGAACCGCTTGACGGTGAATGTGACCGTCTACCCCAAGGATTCGTTGTACGACAAGAACTTCGGGGTGCTGACCACCGACGCCGCAGTGCGCCTGTATCCCGACAACGACCTCGGCGACCTGCAATACCCGGTCGGAAAATCGCCGGCCCAGGTCAGCACGACCATCGTCGCGCACGGCGATCCCGCCAACTGGCCGTTCGACACGTACAAGACCGAGGTCATCGCCGCAGACGTGTTCACCGGTACCGGCGCCAGCCGCGAAAAGGCACCTGCCCGCGTCGAGGCGACCGGAAAGTTGGACGGCTGGGACGCCACCGTCACCCGCGTCCACGACCCCGAGGACGCCAACCCCGATGTGCAGGACGATCTGATCATCACGCTGCAACGGTCCAAGGGCGCGCTGATCTTTGACGTCGGCATCTGCCTGGTCCTCATCGCCCTGCCGGTGCTGGCATTGTGGGTGGCCATCCCGATGGCGTTGGGCCGGACCACCTTCCTGCCGCCGTTGGGAACCTGGTTCGCGGCGCTGCTGTTCGCCGTCGTCCCGCTGCGCAACTTCCTGCCAGGATCTCCACCGCCGGGTTCCTGGATCGACCAGGCCGTCGTGCTGTGGGTATTGATAGGGCTGGTTTCGGCGATGTCCCTGTTCATCGTCGCCTGGTGGCGATCCCGCGAGAAAAAGCCGCCGAAGAGGGCCTGACGCCTACTCCGGATTCGGTGCCTCCACCGAGCTGATCGCGTCGACGGCGCTCGAGACCCTGGCCTGGAAGTTGGGCGACAGCGGGATGTATCCGCTCTTCGCCAGCTCCACCTGGCCGGGTCCGATCGCCGCCTGCAGGAACGCCTTGACGGCCTTGGCGACGTCCAGCGTCGGGTACTTCGAGCAGACGATCTCGTAGGTGGCCAAGACGATCGGGTAGACGTCGGGCTGGGCGGGGTTGTAGAACGACGAGATGTCGAGCACCAGGTCGTTGCCGCTACCGACGATCTTGGCGCCGGTGATGGTCTTGCCGACGGTGTCGGTGCCGATCCGCACCGGCCGCAACGACCTGCGGCTCGCCGGGGTTTTGATCTCGGCGGCGTAAAGCCCTTGCTGCAGCGCGAAAGACAGCTCGTTGTAACTGATTGCGCCCTCGGTCGATTTCACCAGTGTCGCGGTGCCGTTGTTGCCGGTGGCGCCGGTGCCGACGCCGCCGTTGAACGCCTTGCCGGTGCCCTTGCTCCAGGCCCCGCCGGACGCGGCCTGCAGGTAGGACTGGAAGTTGTCTGTGGTCCCGGACGCGTCGCTGCGGTAGATGACACGAATCTCTTCGGCCGGCATCGATGCGTTGAGCGCGGTGAGCGCCGGGTCATCCCAGCGCGTGATGGTGCCGTCGAAGATCTTGGCTATCGTCGACGCGTCGAGCACCAAGGAGTCGACCGAGCCGAGGTTGTAGGTGATGGCCAGCGGGCCGAACACCACCGGCAGGTTCCACGCGTCGGCGCCGGCGCAGCGTTGTTTGGCCGCGGCATATTGGTCTCCGGACAGCGGCGTGTCCGATCCGCCGAAATCCGTTTTGCCGTCCAGGAAGTCGCCAATTCCGGCCCCCGATCCGTTCGCGGTGTAGTTGAGGGTCTGGCCGGCGCAGACCTTCCCGTAGGCGGCGACGAACTTCGTCATCGCGTTGGCCTGCGCGGTCGAACCGCTGGCCGTCAGAGCCTGCTTGCCGCCGCACTCCACCTTGGCGCCGGCGGCGTACGCCAGCATCGGGTGGGAATCGGTGCTGCATGCTGAGACCGCCACTGCCGCTGCAGCGAACAGGCTGATGGCGGCCGCCGGTGGATTGCGCTTCACGTTGGTTGGCTCCTGGGGACTACGGATTCGGCGCGGTCGACGTTGACGGCGGCTGACTCGGCGCGAGCAGGCGACGGTGCAGGTGAGGCCCGGCGGCGACGGCGAGCAGAGGGGCTTCGCCCCGTTTCGACACACGTCGAGACTTACCGTTATCCCAGCCGGCAAGCAAACAAACATCGGGTGAACTGATCCTTCGGCCAGGCGGAGTGCCGGTGTGCGCGACGAGCGGACGAATCGCCCTGGGAGGGATTCGCTGCCGGGCGGCCTGCCGCTGGCTATCTTGGTGCAACATGCCTGATAGAGATCGATATTCATTTTCCGGCTCGCGAGCACAGTAAGTTCGCTACCATCTGTCTCGTGCCGCCGAGGGCGGCGGATTGGTCAACCTCGACGAAGGCAGGAAGATGACCCATCACACGCCGCCGCAGCAGCAGCCCGCAACGCCCGCAACGCCTTCGCCTGGCACTGCGACGTTGGTGGCTCCCGAAACGTCGTCGCGCAAGCCCAGGCGGCGCCTCGTCATCGGTCTGGGTGCCCTGCTGGCCTTTGTTTCGGTCTATGCGTTATCTCTGTTCGGCTTCCACCTGCTGGCCAGTTCCGGGGCCCCACTCAAGCCGCCGGACCTGAACGCAACCGGTGATACCGTCGTGCTGGTCCGCCTCGAGAAGCTGGACACCATCGCCAATCGCCTGACGGTGAAAGTGCTTGTGATTCCAGAAGACTCGATGTTCGACAAACGCCTTGACGTGTTGAAGACCGACACCGCGGTCCGCATGGATCCGCCCAACGACCTGGGTGACCTTCAATACCCGGCGGGGAAGTCGCCGGCGCAGGTTGCCACCACGATCGAGGCGCACGGAAACCCCAACGACTGGCCGTTCGATTCGTACCGCACCGATACACTCTCGGCCGATGTCCTCGTTGGCCAAGGCGACGCCCGCCAATACATCCCCGCCCGGGTTGAGGTCACCGGCGCGTTGGATGGCTGGGACGTGAGCGTCCAGCGCGTCGGTGAAGCCAGCCAGGATTCAGACCGGCCGGACAACGTGGTCATCACGCTGCACCGGGCCAAGGGTCCGCTGATCTTCGACCTCGGCATCTGCCTTGTCCTCTTCGCCCTGCCGACCTTGGCGTTCGCGGTGGCCATCCAGATCGCCTTGGGCAGGCGCAAATTCGTGCCGCCCTTCGTGACGTGGTTCGCGGCGATGCTTTTCGCCGTCATACCCATCCGCAACTTCCTTCCCGGCTCGCCACCACCCGGGGCATGGATCGACCAGGCGCTGGTGATCTGGGTGCTGCTCGCGCTTGTCGGGGCGATGGGGTTGTACATGCTCACGTGGTATCGGCAATCCGACTGAGCCGCTCGT
>NZ_LZSZ01000173.1:0-69949 GCF_001665645.1 Mycobacterium sp. 852002-30065_SCH5024008
ATGCGATCGTCGGCAGCGTCAGATGTGTATAAGAGACAGGCCTGCGCCGCCGCCCGACCCGTTCGCGCCGCCGCCTCCCCCCGACGCGCCGGCGCCACCGCCGCCACCGGCTGCGCCGGCACCGCCGTGGATGCCCCCGGCGGCGCAACCGGCCGCGGCCTCGGCTGACGGGCAGAATCCCACCCCATTCACCGGCACGCCGCCGTTCGGGCCGCCCTCGTTCGTCCCGAAAACCGGCTCGACGGTGGGTGTGGCCCAGCCGATCATCATCAACTTCCCCGGACCGGTTGAGGACGCCGGCGCGGCCATCAACGCCGTACACGTCTCGTCCGTGCCGCCGGTGTCGGGCAAGTTCTACTGGATGACCCCGACCCAGCTGCGCTGGCGCCCGCTGAGCTTCTGGCCCGCGCACACCGCGGTGACCGTCGACGCCGGCGGCACCGTGACCAACTTCCAGACCGGCGACACGCTGATCGCCACGGCCGACGACGCCACCCACCAGCTGACCGTCACGCGCAATGGCACCGTGGAGAAGACTTTCCCGATGTCGATGGGCATGACGTCCGGTAACCACCAGACCCCCAATGGCACCTACTACGTGCAGGACAAGAAGGCGTCGGTGGTGATGGACTCCTCGACCTACGGGGTTCCGGTCAACTCGACCTACGGCTACAAGGTGACGGTGGAGGACGCGGTCCGCTTCGACAACGTCGGCGACTACGTGCACAGCGCGCCGTGGTCGGTGGACGATCAGGGCAAGCGCGACGTCAGCCACGGCTGCATCAACATCAGCCCCACCAACGCCAAGTGGTTCTTCGACAACTTCGGCCCGGGTGATCCCGTCATCGTGAAGAACTCCAGCGGCGGAAACTACAAGAAGAACGACGGCTCGGCCGACTGGATCAATTAGCCTTCAGCCCAGCAGACGCAAAATCGCCCATTCCGACGCGGAATTGGGCGATTTTGCGTCTGTCGGTGAGTGCATGCTTCTGGGGCTTTCGCCGGCCCGCCGATTATGTATAGCATCATACATAAGCTAGGCCCGAAGGAGCGGCGATGCGCAGTCCACGCGAGCGGATGGTGATCTCCGCCGCGCTGTTGATCAGGGAGCGGGGGGCGCACGCCACCGCGATCTCGGACGTCCTCGAGCACAGCGGCGCGCCGCGCGGATCGGCCTATCACTACTTTCCGGGCGGGCGGACCCAACTGCTTTGCGAGGCGGTGGATTACGCCGGTGAGCACGTCGCCGCGATCATCTCCGCCGCCAAGAACGGCCCCCAGTTGATGGACACCCTGATCGAGAAGTATCGCCGCCAACTGCTCGACAGCGACTTCCGCGCGGGCTGCCCCGTGGTCGCGGTTTCCGTGGAGGCCGGTGAGGAAGAGCGCATGGCGCCCGTCGTCGATCGGGCCGCATCGGTGTTCGACCGCTGGAACGACCTGATCGCGCAGCGCTTCATCGCCGACGGGATACCGCGCGCGCGGGCCGGCGACCTGGCGATGCTGGCCACCACCGCGCTGGAGGGCGCGATCGTGCTGGCCCGGGTGCGCCGCGACCTCACCCCCCTCGACGTCGTGCACCGCCAGCTACGTGACCTGCTGTCGGCCGAGGCGAACAGAAAGGACGTCCCGCGATGACTTGTGAATGGAAGTCCACGGCGTGCATCCTGTGCGAGTGCAACTGCGGCATCGTCGTCCAAGTCGAAGATCGGCGGCTGGCCCGCATCAGGGGCGACAAGGCTCACCCGGCGTCGCAGGGATACACCTGCAACAAAGCCTTGCGGCTGGACCACTATCAGAACAGCGGCGCCCGATTGACCTCTCCGCTGCGGCGGCGCGCCGACGGCAGCTTCGAGGAGATCGACTGGGACACCGCGATTGTCGAGATCGCCGAGGGTTTCAAGCACATCCGCGACGCCTACGGCGGGGACAAGATCTTCTACTACGGCGGCGGCGGGCAGGGCAACCACCTGGGCGGGGCCTACAGCGGCGCGTTCCTCAAAGCCCTCGGTTCGCGCTACCGGTCAAATGCCTTGGCCCAGGAGAAGACCGGTGAAGCCTGGATCGACGGTCAGCTGTACGGCGGTCACACGCGAGGCGAATTCGAGCACGCCGAAGTGTCGGTGTTCATCGGGAAGAACCCGTGGATGTCGCAGAGCTTTCCCCGCGCCCGGGTGGTGCTCAACGAGATCGCCAAGGACCCGAAGCGGTCGATGATCGTCATCGATCCGGTCGTCACCGACACCGCCAAGATGTCCGACTTCCATCTACGGGTGCAACCGGGCACCGATGCGTGGTGCCTGGCCGCGCTGGCGGCCGTCCTCGTCCAGGAAAACCTCTGTGACGAAACGTTTCTGGCCGACCACGTGCGCGGCGCCGACGCCGTCCGCGCCGAGCTGCGCTCGGTGCCGGTGGCCGAGTACGCGCAACGGTGCGGGGTGGACGAAGAGTTGTTGCGCACGGCGGCGCGGCGCATCGGCGCGGCGGCCAGCGTCTCGGTGTTCGAGGATCTCGGTGTGCAGCAGGCGCCCAACAGCACGCTCTGCTCGTACCTGAACAAGCTGCTGTGGATATTCACCGGCAACTTCGCGAAAAAGGGTGGCCAGCATCTACATTCGGCGTTCGGGCCGCTGTTCGGCCAGTTCTCCGGGCGCACGCCGGTGACCGGTGCCCCCATCATCTCCGGATTGGTGCCCAGCAACGTCGTTCCCGAAGAGATCCTGACCGATCACCCGGATCGGTTCCGGGCCATGATCGTGGAGAGCAGCAATCCGGCGCATTCGCTGGCCAACTCGGCCGCGTGCCGGGAGGCCTTTCAGGCGCTGGAACTGATGGTCGTCATCGACGTCGCGATGACCGAGACCGCCCGGCTCGCGCACTACGTGCTGCCCGCGGCATCCCAGTTCGAGAAGCCGGAAGCCACGTTCTTCAATCTGGAGTTCCCGCACAACGCTTTTCAGCTGCGCCGTCCGTTGCTCGAACCGTTGCCGGGGACGCTGCCCGAGCCGGAGATCTGGGCGCGGCTGGTGCGCGCCCTGGGCGTGGTCGACGATGCGGATCTGCGGCCACTGTCCGAAGCCGCCCGGCGCGGGCGACAGGCCTACACCGAAGCCTTCCTCACCGCCACCGCAACCAACCCGACCGTCGCCAAGCTGCTTCCCTATGTCCTCTACGAGACGCTCGGGCCCACGCTGCCGGACGGTCTGCAGGGCGCGGCCGCGCTGTGGGGGCTCGCCCAGAAGGCCGCCCTGACCTATCCCGAGGCGGTGCGCCGCGCCGGTCACGCCGACGGCAACGCGCTGTTCGACGCGATCCTCGACACCCCGTCCGGGGTGACGTTCACCGTCCACAACTACGAGGACGACTTCGCCTTGATCAGCCACGCCGACCACAAGATCGCGCTGGAAATCCCTGCGATGCTTGACGATTTGCGGGCGCTAACCGCAGCCCCGCCGCGGCTGACCTCACCGGATTTCCCGATCGTGCTGTCGGTGGGCGAGCGCCGCGCCTACACCGCCAACGACATCTTCCGCGACCCCTCCTGGCGTAAACGCGACGCGGACGGGGCGTTGCGCGTCAGCGTCGAGGACGCCCTGGCGCTCGGGCTCGTCGGCGGGTGCCGCGCCCGCATCAGCACCGCGGCCGGCAGCGCCGAGGCTACCGTCGAGATCACCGAGACCATGCTGGCCGGACATGCGGCCCTGCCCAACGGATTTGGGCTCGACTACGTCGACGGCGACGGGCATACCGTTACCCCGGGGGTCGCCCCCAACGCGCTCACCTCGACGGAATGGCGCGACCCCTACGCCGGCACTCCGTGGCACAAACACGTGCCCGCCCGGATCGAGCCGGCGGGAGTGCCCGTCAGTTCCAGATCCTGACCCGGCGCTGCGGCTCGAGGAACAAGGCGTCGTCCTCGGACACCTCGAAGGCGTCGTAGAACGCGTCCATGTTGCGGATGACGCCGTTGCAACGGAACTCCGGCGGCGAGTGCGGATCGGTTGCCAACCGCCGGATCGCTTCCGCCTGACGGGATTTGGTGCGCCACACCTGGGCCCAGCCGTAGAACACGCGCTGCACGCCGGTGAGACCGTCGATGACGGGCGCGGGCCGGCCGTTCAGCGACAGCTGGTAGGCGAGCAGGGCGATCGACAACCCGCCCAGGTCGCCGATGTTCTCGCCGACGGTGAATGCGCCGTTCACGTGGTGGCCGGCGTCGAGCCCCCGGGGCGTGTACGCCGCGTACTGCTCGATGAGCGCCTTGGTGCGAGCGCCGAATTCGGCGCGGTCGGCGTCGGTCCACCAGTCCACCAGGTTGCCGTCGCCGTCGTACTTGGCGCCCTGGTCGTCGAAGCCGTGCCCGATCTCGTGCCCGATCACCGAGCCGATCCCGCCGTAGTTGGCGGCGTCGTCGGCCTCGGCGTCGAAGAATGGCGGCTGCAAAATGGCTGCCGGAAAAACGATTTCGTTCATCCCCGGGTTGTAGTAGGCGTTGACCGTCTGGGGCGTCATGAACCACTCGTCTTTGTCGACCGGGCCGCCGAGCTTGGCCAGTTCGCGGTCGTGGTTGACCGCGTATCCGCGCTGGAAGTTGCCGTAGAGGTCGGTGCGGTCGATCACCACCTTGGAGTAGTCCCGCCACTTCGCCGGGTAGCCGACCTTGGCGACGAACTTGTCCAGCTTGGCCAGCGCACGCTCCCGGGTTTGCGGCGTCATCCAGTCCAGCTCGTTGATGGACAGCCGATAGGCCGCCTTCAAGTTCTCCACCAGCGCGTCGATGCGGGCCTTGGCGTCCGGCGGGAAATACCGTTGCACGTAGAGCTTTCCGACGGCATCGCCCATCAGGCTCTCCACCAGCGAGACCGCCCGCTTCCAGCGTTCCCGGATCTGCTCGGCCCCGGTGAGCAGGCGGCCATAGAAGTCGAAATCCGCGGCGACCAGCTCGTCGGTCAGCCAGGACGCGCGGGCGCGGATCAACCGCCAGCGGGCCCAATCCTTCCAGTCCGCCAGGTCGGCGCCGGACCACAGGTCGGCGAAGGCGGTGAGGTAATCGGGTTGCCGCACAATGGTTTCCGCGAAGTCCTGCGGTGTGGCGCCCAGCGCGTTCACCCAGCCGGTCCAGTCGAAGCCCTTCCCTTCGGTCTGCAGATCGGCGAAGGTGCGCAGGTTGTAGCTGAGCTCGGCGTCCCGCCGCTTGACCACATCCCAGTGCGCGGCGGCCAGCTTGCCCTCCAGGTCCACGATGCGGGCCGCGGTCTCGGCGTGCGCGTCCGGGGTCCCGCCGTACACTAGGCCGAACATCCGCGCGATGTGACCGGGATAGGCCGCCAGCACCTCGGCGTGCCGCTCCTCACGGAAGTAGGACTCGTCGGGCAATCCGATGCCGGACTGGGTGACGTGCACCAGGTACCGGGCCGAGTTCTTGGCGTCGGTATCGATATACAGCGCGACGCCGCCGCCCACTCCCGTGCGCTGCAACGCACCCACCGCCGCGGCCAACGCGTCCGGGTCCGCGGCGTCGTCGATGGCGGCCAGCTCGTCGAGCAGTGGTTGCAGGCCGCGGCGCTCGACGGCCTCCTCGTCGAGAAAGCTGGCGTAGAGGTCGCCGATGCGTTGCTGATCGGTGCCCGGGGGCGCGCCGGTCTCGCTGGCCTCGATGATCAGGTCGCGCACCTGTTCCTCGGCGCGGTCGTGAAGGTGTCGGAACGCGCCGTCGGTCGCCCGGTCCGCCGGGATCTCGTATTCGGCCAGCCAGCGGCCGTTTACGTGACCGAACAGGTCGTCTTGGGGGCGGGTGTTGGCGTCGACATGGCTCAGGTCGATCCCCGAGCGAATGGCCTCTACAGTCACCCCGCCATCCTTCCATCTTTGTCGGGTGCGACGATCGGGCCATGTCCGACGGCGAGCGCACCGAGCCAGAAACCCAGGAAACGGAAGAGGCAGATCTCGCCGAACCCGACGAACCCCTTGACGACGAATCCGAGGTCGCCGACGGCCCGATGTTCTCCCCATACGGCATCGCGTCGGCCGTCCTGGGCGTGCTGTCGGTGGCCGCGATCGTGTTCGGGTTCTTCCTCTGGTCCGGGCATCGCGACGACACGGCCGAACGCCGCTACCTCACCCGCGTCATGCAAACCGCCGCCGACTGGACGGGCGTGCTGATCAACATGAACAGCGGCAACGTCGACTCCAGCCTGCAACGGCTGCACGACGGGACGGTCGGCGAACTCAACACCGACTTCGACGCCGCCATGCAGCCCTACCGGCAGGTGGTGGAGAAGCTGCAGTCCAAGAGCGCCGGGCGCATCGACGCGGTGGCGGTCGAGACCGTGCGCCACGACCTGGACACCCAGCCCGGCGTTTCCCGGCCCGTGGTCACCACCAAGTTGCCGCCCTTCGCAAGCCGTCTGGATTCGGTCATGCTGGTCGCGACGTCGGTCAGCGAGAACGCCGGCGCCAAACCGCAGACGGTGCACTGGAACCTGCGGCTCGACGTCGTCAACGTGGACGGGAAGCTGATGATCTCGGGACTGGAATCCATCCGATGAGAAATTTGTGGCGCCTGCTCGCGTTCGACATCCTGGCCCCGGTGGCCGCGATCGCGGGGTTGCTGGCGATCGGCCTGATTCTGGGCTGGCCGCTGTGGTGGGTTTCGGCGTGCTCGGTGCTGGTGCTGTTGATCGTCGAGGGAGTCGGGGTCAATTTCTGGCTGCTGCGCCGTGATTCGGTCAGCGTCGGTACCGATGACGACGCGCCGGGCCTGCGATTGGCCGTCGTCTTGCTGTGCACGGCCGCGCTGGTGGCCGCGGTGGTCACCGGATACACGCACTGGACGCGCTCGGACCGCGAGTTCAAGGACGACTCCCGCGACGTGGTTCGGGTCGCAACGGGCATGGCGGAGGCGATGGCGTCGTTCACCCCGGGCGCCCCGGACAGCTCGATCGACCGCGCCACGGCGTTGATCGTCCCCGACCACGCCGCCGCGTTCAAAGAGCAGTACACGAAGACCAGCGCCGAGCTGGCCCAGCACAACGTCACCGCTCAGGCCGCGACGCTGGCGGCCGGGGTCGAGGCCCTCGGGCCGTCGGCGGCCAGTGTGGCGGTGATCCTGCGGGTCACCCAGAACGCGCCGGGCCAGCCCGCCAGCCGGTCGGCGCCCGCGCTGCGGGTGGCGCTGACCAAGCACGGCGATGCCTGGCTGGTATCGGACGTGCTGCCGATCAGGTGATCAGTTGGAGTCGGCCGAGCGCGTCGACTTCACCTTGACGAACCGATCCGACAGTCGGCGCATCCGGATCATCAGCGCGGCCGACGGGCTGGTGCTGCCGTCCAGGTAGGCGATGAGCTCCTCGGCGGTCACCCCGATGCGGGAGGCGAATTCCGCTTCGGCCAGGCCCGATCGGTCGATGAGCAGCCGCACGTGGCGGGCCACCTCGGCCCGTTCGTTGGCCTCCAGGTGGGTGCGGGCGCGTTCCAGCACCTCCCACAGCGCTTTGGAGATGCCGTAGGGGCGGGTGCCTTCGAGCACCTCTTCGACCTGGCGGGCGGTCCGCCCGTACGGATCGCGCTTCAAAGCCGCGGCGATGCGCTTCCAGGTGGCGATGTCGCCGCCCTGCAGCGCGGCACGAATGGCGGACGTCGGCCAGAACTCCACCGGCTGGTCGGGGTCTTGAACAGGTCCACTGGGAGATTCGCCGCCGGGGGCGCCCTCGCGCATGTGCGGATCGGTGGCCGGCCGGTGGGACGGCAGTGTGGAGCGTCGGTCAGGTGCCAACGTCACCTCGCCTCCTCCAGCATCGCTACGGCCACCGACAGGCAGCGCTGCCTGATCTCCTCCCAGTCGGGGTGGGCGTCGGCCTCGGACGACCCCTGCTCGTCGTTTAAATCACAGGGATCCGGATCAGCGAGTCGACGGACCAACTGGGTGGCGATCCATTCCCGCCTGGGCGACTGACAACAGTAGTACCTGTCCATGCCGGCCAGCACCACAGCGGCGGTCTCGGGCTCCAACGTTTCAACCATATCGGCAAAGTCGGCGTAATCGCGGCGACTGTTACGGCACATGATGAGGTAGCCCTTCAGCCGCAGCGTCTCGGCGCCGGTCGGGACCAGCAGCCGGTCGCCGGTGGGCAGCTGAACGTGGGTGGTTTCCACCGGGCTGCGGCGTTCGTACACCGACCGGTCCGCGGTGTCGGTCTCGCTCTCCAGCGCGTCGATGGCGACCGAAAGCCGCCCCCGCCACAACGTGACCGGGTGCACGGGCCGGTCCGACCCCACGATCGCCTTGGCGATGCCGTTGCGTGACGTCAGGCCACCGACCAGCTTCTTGGCCGTGCCGTTGGTGTGACCGTTGCTGCCGGTTCTGCGCTCGGGGGCGCCCACCGCGACGCCCGCCTTCTCGTCGTCGATGTTGACCTGATGGGGAATCTGACCGGGGTCACGGCCGCGATCCTGGTCCGGTCCCCGCAGCTGCGCGCCCTGCCTCTCCTTGCCGCTGCGCCCGCAGCCGGTGAACGCCAGCGGATCGGTCACGCAGATGGCGTCGGGCGCCAAGTGCTTGAGCTTGGCCGCCGACTTGAGCACCATCCGCAGGTCGGCGTTGGGCGCAGTCAGCGCCGATATGTCGTCGGGAATGACCACGACGTCGCCGAGGTCGACCTCCGGGAGCGGCCGGTCGAAGTCGACCGACGGCAGCACGCGCGACAGCCACGGCGGGATCCACCAGTTCCATTGCGCGAACATCGCCATCAGCGCCGGTACCAGGACCAATCGCACCACCGTCGCGTCCACGGCAATCGCCACCGCGCACGCCACGCCGATCTCGGCCACCAGCGGCATGCCGGCGAACGCGAAGCCGATGAAGACGGCGATCATGATCAGCGCCGCGCTGGTGATGGTGCGGGCGCTGGTGCTCACGCCGTACGCGACGGCGTCGCGGGTGTTGCCGGAATGCAGGAAGCGTTCCCTGATGCGGGTCAGCAGGAAGATCTCGTAGTCCATCGACAACCCGAAGGTCATCGCGAGCACCAGCGGGGGGACGGTGCTGTCGATCGAGCTGATCTGGGCGAACCCGAGGTCCTTCAGCCAGCCCCACTGGAACACCATCACCAGGCTGCCGTAGGCGGCCGCGACCGACAGCAGGGTCATCAGCACGCCCTTGAGCGCCAGGAACACCGAGTGGACCGAGAGCAGCAGCATCACGAACGCGATCAGCGCCACGATGGCCAGCACCAGCGGCTCGGTCTTGGACACCTGGTCGTCGAAGTCTTTGATCAGCGCGGTCGGGCCGCCGACGTCCACTCGTGCGGTTCCCCTGTCGGGCACCTTGGGCAGCTGCGCGCGCATCCAGCCGACGGTCTCGCGGGCGCGCATGTCCTCGGGGTCGACCGACAACACCGCGGACAGCAGGGTGCTGCCGTTGTCCTCGGCGAATTGCGGCGGCGCCACCGTGACGATGTTCGGGGCCTGCGTCATCCGCTGCCGGATCGCGCTGATGGTCTGGCTGTGTTCGGGCGAGGCGGCGCCGCCGTCCGGGAAGGTGACCAGCACCCGAATCGGGCCGAGCGCGCCGGGGCCGAGGGCCTGGGCCGCCGCGCCCACCCCGGCGCGGATTTCGTGCGACGAGTCGAACTGGCGCAACAGGCTGTTGCCCAGCACCATCGAGGAGGCCGGCGCGGCCATGACGAGCAGGACCAGCGAGGCGGCCAGCGCCGAGATCCACGGCCGGCGCATAACCCAGCCGATCCAGCGGTTCCAGAACCGCGATTGGCCACCCTCCGGCCCGCGCGACCAATGCAGGAATGCCGATCGTTTGGCGGCCGAGCGGCCGAACGTCGCCAGCGCCGCGGGGGTCAGCGTGGTCGAGGTCAGCATCGCGACCGCGACGGCCAGGATCGCCCCGGTGGCCATCGATTTCAGCGCCGGGGTGTTGATCACGTAGATCCCGGTGAGCGAGGCGACGACGGTCATCCCGGACAGCACCACCGCCAGCCCCGAGGTGGCCATCGCGGCGTCGACGGCCTCCCGCGGCTCGCGGCCGGACCGCAGCTCCTCGCGGAAGCGCATCAAGATGAACAGCGAATAGTCGACGGCGAGGGCGATCCCGAACATGGAGACCGTCGAGGTCACGAACACCGACATGGTCGTGTAGGCCGACAGCAGGTAGACCAGGCCCATGGTGACCACGACGGTGCACACGCCGAGGGCGAGGGGGATCGCCGCGGCCGCGAGGGAGCCGAACACGGCGAGCAGGACGATCAGGATCACCGGCAGGTTCCAGCGCTCGGCGGCGGCGATGTCGTGCTTGGTGTTCTGCGCCGCGGCGGCGCTGAGCGCGCCCTGCCCGATCACATACAGCCGCACCCGGCCGTTGGCGGTCTGGCCGGGCTGGTCGCCCTTGATGCCGACCTTGGTGCGCAGCTGCTTGGCGACGTCACTGGTGTTGCGGGAATCCAGGCGCAGCGACAGCACGTACGGCCGATCGGGTTGGGGCGGACGCTGGGTGGGGTTGGGCACCTCCGAGACGCCGGGGACCTCGGCGGCGGTCTGCCTCAGTTGCGCGACCGCGTCGTTGATGTCGGCGTAGCTGGCATCGGGGCGGGGCGCGGCCACCAGGGCCAGCGAGGACGACCCCTGGTCGTGGTAGAGCTCCTCGAGCTGATCGTGGACGAGCAGCGACTGCGAACCGGCCACGTCGAAACCGCCGCCGGTCAGGTTCCCCGACTGCGTCAAGGCCAGATAGATCGCCGGAACCAAAGCCAGCAACCAGCCGGTGAAGACCAACCAGCGGTACTTACGCAGGCTGCGGCTGAGGCGCATCATTAGCTGCTGGATTTCGTCACTCCCCGTGTATCGCGTAACGCGTGTTGGCGAGAATACCGCAGCGACCTGTGGATGATGTGAGCTTTCTAGTTCCTGAGCTGCAACGACGGCGTTGTTGCCAAGACGCTGCCGAGCCGTTGTGAGCCGGTGACCGGCGGGATTTTCCTCACAGGGCCTCGCTCGGGCTGGCAGGGGCGCCGCCGGCGATGGCAGGATGTCGGATGGCCCGCGGAGCCCTGGGGAGCTCCGCTATCGAAGAGGCCGTCTATTGCAGCCGTTTGCGAGGCGTCGGTGCTGCGTGCGACGTCGCAAACACTAAGGAGTTTCCATGACGAGAGGCACCGCCACCGGGCGCCGCAGAATCTTCGCCGGGCTGATCGCCGGCACCCTGCCGTGCGCCGCCCTCGCCGTCCTGGCGGGACCGCCGGCCACGGGCGCTACCGACCCGTGCTCGGCCAGCGAAGTCGCCCGGACGATCGGTTCGGTCTCCAAGTCGATGGGGGACTACCTGGACTCGCATCCCGAGACCAACCAGACGATGACCTCGATGCTGCAGCAGCAGGCGGGCCCGCAGTCGATGACCGGGCTGAAGTCCTACTTCGAGGCCAACCCCAAGGTGGCCGGCGACATGACGTCGATCGCCCAGCCCCTGACCAACCTGTCGCTGCAGTGCAAGTTGCCGATCTCGCCTACCCAGGCGATGGGCATGATGCAGCAGGCGCAGGGCGCCGCCGGTGGGCTGCCCGCCCTGCCGGGTAATGCGGCAGGGGCGTCACCGCTGGCCGGCACGCCGGCCGCCCCGCCGGCGGCCACCGGCCCCGTCGCACCGGCGCCGGCCAACCCGCTGTCGGGCCCGTCGCGCGGCAACACCGCCGGCTAGTTCTCGGTTTCCGCGCTGCGGTCGGGCGGTAACGGGCCCTGTAGGGCGGTCTCGGTCGGATCGTTGGCGGGCTGGTTCTGCTGCGCGGTCGGTTCGGTGTCGGGCACCGCCTCTTCGTCGTCCGGGACGGCGACGTTCTCCGTGCGGAACACGAAGAAGAACACCACCCAGCCGATGGCGGACATCAGCAACCAGCTGATCAGCCGGTAGATCAGCATGGCCGAGATCGCGTTGGGCAGCGACATGCCGCTGGACACCAGCCCGGGCACCAGCACCGCCTCCACCACCAACAACCCGCCCGGCATCAGCGGTATGGTGCCGACGGCGCGGGCGGCCGCGTAGGCCACCGTCAGCCCGGCGACCGACGCGTGATCCCCGGCGGCGTACGCCGCAAAGCCGAGGCACGCCACGTCGGCGACCCAGTTGAACATCGACCAACCGAACGCCACCCCCATGTCGCGCCGGCCCAGGCTCACCGATTCCAGCTGCATCAGGGTCTGGCGCCACCTGTCCAGGCCGGTGTCGGCGGGCCGCCCGCGGACGGAGTTGACCCAGGACAACACCCGGCCGCCGATGCCGTCGATCAGCTCCGGCCGTGACGCGACGGCCTGGGCGAGAATCAGCAACGCGACGAAGCCGCCGAGGGTGAACAGCAACGAGAACGGGTTGTTCTTCGCGCCGAGGAAGAACGCGCCGCCCAGCCCCAGCAGCGCCAGACCGACGGCCTGCAGGACGCCCCCCATCACCAGCTGCCACGACGCGACCACCGTCGAGGCGCCCCAAAGCCGTTGCTGCCGAAGCAAAAACGTGGCGGACAGCACCGGTCCTCCGGGCAGCGTGGTGCTCAGCGAGTTGGCGGCATAGATGGCGGCTTCGGATCGCAATTGTTTGACGTGTACGCCGGCCGACCGCAGCAGCGTGCGCTGGATTTGCGCGAAGCTGTGCATCGACGCGGCCGACGCCACCACCGACGCCAGCAGCCACCACCAGTTCGCCTCGTACAGGCTCATCCAGGCCTTGGCCAGCTGATGCCAGCCCAGGGCGACCTCCACGGCAAGCACGATGGCGACGATCCCGAGGATCACCCACCGCAGCCACCAGTACTTCCCGCGCGGGGCCTCTTCGCGCGGGAAGTCGAGATTGCGGGCGGGTGCGTCGTGCGACACGTGATTTAGGGTAACGGTGCAGGTGGCGCGGGGATCGCCGCGCGTCGCCGACCGTGTCTTGGAAGTTCCGGGGTCGTAACCGGATCGTGCCGGGGTGGTCGCGGCCGGCCGGCGTGCGGACGGGTCCGCGCACGTTTGGCGGTGCCCCGCGCCGGATAGGCTCACCCAATGCCGGCAAACACCGACGACGCTTCGGTCGAACCCCTCGTCCGGAAGACCGCAGCCTGGGCCTGGCGTTTGCTGGTCATCCTCGCCGCGCTGCTCGCCCTGCTGTGGGTGGTGAAGAGGCTCGAGATCATCATCGTCCCGGTGCTGGTGGCGCTGCTGGTCAGCGCCCTGCTGCTGCCGGTGGTCGACTCGCTCGACCGGCGCGGCCTGCCCCGCGGCGGGGCGGTGGCGATGGTGCTGCTGGGTGGGTTCGCGATCCTGGGCGGCATCCTGGCGTTCGTCGTCATTCAGTTCATCGACGGTCTGCCGGGTCTGACCGAGCAGGTGACCCGCAGCATCGAGTCCACCCGGCGCTGGCTGATCCACGGGCCGGCGCATTTGCGCCGCGAACAGATCGACAACGCGGGCAACGCCGCGATCGAGGCGCTGCGCAACAATCAGGCGAAGCTGGAAAGCGGCGCCCTGTCCACCGCGGCCACCATCACCGAGCTGGTCACGGCCGCGGTGTTGGTGCTGTTCACGTTGATCTTCTTCCTCTACGGCGGGCGGAACATCTGGGCCTACGTGTCCAAGATCTTCCCGGCCGACGTCCGCGGCCGGGTAAGCGAGGCCGGCCGGGCCGGCTACGGGTCGCTGACCGGATACGTGCGCGCCACTTTCCTGGTGGCCCTGACCGACGCCGCCGGGGTCGGCACGGGCCTGGCGATCATGGGCATCCCGCTGGCGCTGCCGCTGGCCTCCCTGGTGTTCCTGGGCGCCTTCATCCCGCTCGTCGGTGCCCTGATCTCGGGGCTGGTGGCCGTGGTGGTCGCCCTGTTGGCCAAAGGCATTGTGTACGCGCTGATCACGCTCGGTTTGCTGATCGCGGTGAACCAGCTGGAGGCCCATGTGCTGCAGCCGCTGGTGATGGGTCGCGCGGTCTCGATTCACCCGCTCGCGGTGGTGCTCGCCATCTCCACGGGCGGGGTGCTCGCCGGGATCGTCGGCGCGCTGCTGGCCGTGCCGACGGTCGCGTTCCTCAACAACGCGATGCAGGTGCTGCTAGCCCCGGATCCGGCCGCCGAAGCCGAGAAGCAGACCGAAGAGGCCGACGAGGGCAGCATCATGGAGGCCGAACCGGACGAACCCAAAGCGAAGGCCGACTGAGGCCCTACAACCGACCCTCGCGGCGCAGCAAATCCTGGGCGGACAAACCGCCACCCGAACGCCGGCGCTGGCGCGCGTCGCCGTTATCGGCCTGTCCGCGCGGGTTCAGCTTCTCCGTGGCGGCGTCGGGGTCGTTGCCCTCAGGCCGCATGGACGGGATGGCGGTGGTGGGCTCGACGGCGTCGCCCTTGTCGTCAGAACGGTTGGGGGGCACCGGGATCGCGCGGGTTTCGCCGCCGGACGGTGGTGCCGGCGGCGCGGCGGGCCCCGGGGCGGAAGGTCGCGCCGGTGCGGGCGGGGCGGCATTGGCCGGCCGCTCGTGGGCGGGGTGGTGCGCCGGACTGGCGGGGGCGGCGTTGGGCACCGAGAGGCGCGTCGTCTTAGCCTCCGTGGGCTGACCCGGCCGGGTCTGCAGACGGGTGGTGTTGGCGACATCGGCCGGGGGCGCCGCGGAGCGCATCGCCGCGCCCGCGGGCACTTCCGTGCCGGGCTTGGGTTCGGCCGGCCCCGGACGGGTCGCCCGCGACGGCTCGAGGGCCGCGGGGTGCGTGGGGTCGTGAGGCGGGCGCGGCGCGGCGGCGACCAGGCTGGCCGCCACCGGGGGCCGCGCGGGCCGCCCGTTGAGGGTCGGCCGCTTGCGCTCGTCGGGCAGGTCGATCTCGCCCAGCCCGATCTTGTTCTGCAGGCGCCTCGCCCAGCGCGGGGCCCACCAGCAGTCGTCGCCGAGCAGCTTCATCACCGACGGCACCAGGAACATGCGGACCACGGTGGCGTCCAGCAACAGGGCCGCCATCAAGCCGAACGCCAGGTATTTCATCAACACCAGGTCGGAGAACACGAACGAACCGGCGACCACGGCGAGGACGAGCGCGGCGGCCGTGATCAAGCGCCCGGTGGTCGCGGTGCCGATCCGGATCGCCTCGGCGGTCGACATGCCGCGCTCGCGTGCCTCGACCATGCGAGAGACCAGGAACACCTCGTAGTCGGTGGCCAGGCCGAAACCGACCGCCACGACCAGCGCGATGAGCACCACCATCAGTGAAGTCGGCGTGAAATTCAGCCAATGCGATAGGTGCCCGTCGACGAAGATCCAGGTCAGGATGCCCAGGGTGGATCCCAGCGTCAGCGCGCTCATCAGCACCGCCTTGATCGGCAACACCACCGAACCGAACGCCAGGAACATCAACAGAAGCGTGGCGCTGAGCAGCAGCACCAGCATCAGCGGGCCCTTCGCGGCCAGGCTGTGGATGCTGTCCTGCTCCAGCGCCGGTGTGCCGCCGACCAGCAGGGCGAGGCCCTTCGGCGGGCTCACCGCCCGCAGTTCGCTGATCTTCTTGGCGGCGTCGCTCTTATTGAGCAGGCCGTTCTGGATCACCCGCACCGAACCGTCCTTGGGCACCGTCGTCCCGTTCGGCCCGGCGACGCAGGGGTTGCCGGCGATGGTCGGGCAGGGCCGCTCCTCCCAGGTCTTGTCGGTGAACCCGGAGATGGAACTGATCCGGCTGCGGATGTCGGCCACCTGCTGGTCGGTCACCTTGCTCTGGTTG
The DNA here is from genome assembly GCF_001665645.1 of Mycobacterium sp. 852002-30065_SCH5024008. Taxonomy (NCBI): domain Bacteria; kingdom Bacillati; phylum Actinomycetota; class Actinomycetes; order Mycobacteriales; family Mycobacteriaceae; genus Mycobacterium; species Mycobacterium sp. 852002-30065_SCH5024008. The sequence continues at coordinate 15,729 of NZ_LZSZ01000173.1, forward strand.
GTGCTCTCGATCACGACCGTCAGCTGTTCGGTGCGGTATCCGGGGAATTGCTTGTCGAAGTGTTCCTGCGCCAGGCGCACCGGGTTGTTGGGCGGCAGGTACTTCTCGCTCATGCCGCCGAACGACAGGTTGCCCAGCGGGATGACCAGCAGGATCATGCCGACGGCGATCGGGATGGCGAAGGCCAGGGGTCGCTTCATCACCCAGTTGACGAGCTTGCCCCAGAAACCGGCCTCGACCTCCTCGCGGGTCTTGGTCTTCTGCAGCCGGTCCGCCAGCCAGTTGAGGTAGGCGCGCGAGTACTTCCAGTTCCGCAGGAACGGCACCCGGAACGCCGTCCGCACGCCCAGCGCGTCGACGTGGCGGCCCAGGATGCCCAGGCACGCCGGCAAAAACGTGATCGACAGCAGCGCCGCCAGCCCCACCGCCGCGAAGATCGCGTAGGTCAGCGAATGCACGAAGCCCTGCGGCAACACCAGCAGGCTGGCGCTCGAGGCGATGATCAGCACCGCCGAGAACGTCACGGTGCGACCGGCCGTCATGATGGTGCGCCGCACGGCGGCCTCGGTGTCGTAGCCCTCGGCGATCTCTTCCCGGAACCGGCTGACCACGAACAGCCCGTAGTCGATGGCGATGCCGAGGCCGATGAGCGAGACCACCGGCTGGGCGAAGAAGTGCACCGGCCCGAATTCCGCGACCAGTCGCAGGATGCCCAGGGCCCCGGCGATGCTGAGGCCGCCCACGATGGCCGGCAGCCCGGCGGCGATCGCGCCACCGAACACCAGGAACAGCACCACCGTCACCAGCGGTAGCGCCAGCACCTCCATGCGGCGCTGGTCCGTGGCGATGGTGCCGGTCAGTGCGCTGGCGATCGGCTCGAGGCCGGCGAGCTGCACCGTGCCGCCGTCGAGCTTCTGCAGCGCCGGCGCGATGGCCTTGTAGTTGTTGAGGATGCTGTCGTCGTCGTCGCCCTTCAGCGGGATGGACACGAACGTGTGCTTCTTGTCCTCGCTGACCATCCCTTTGATAAGGGGATTCGTGCTCTCCGGCGCCGCCAGCCACCCGGCCCAGCCGACGACCTGGTCGGGATGGTCGGTCTTGAACTTGTTGAGCTCGCCGACGATCTTGTCCCGCCATGCGGCGTCATCGACGGTCTGTCCGCTGGGAGCGCTGAACGTGGCCACGACGTGGCTGGTGCGGTCGCGGCCGTAGGTCTGGTCGCCAAGCACCGAGGCCTTGACGGACTGACTGCCGTCGTCGTAGAAACCGCTCTGGGTGACATGCTTGCCGAGGCTGACCCCGAAGACGCCGCCGAGAAGGCACAGAGCTACCGTGACCCCGATAACGATGTACCGGTAGCGGTACACAGTTCGACCCCACCAGGCGAACACGCAAGCTCCTTACTGGATCGTTAACGACCCGCGCATCGGTCTTCCAGTGTCACACACGCGCGGTCAACAGAGCGGACAGCGGCCGGAACGGCTGCAGCCATGCTCCCTGGTCAGGCAGCGAATCTAGGCCGATTCGCGGCAAGGGCTCCCGGAACACACCGCTGATGTCTTCCAGGTCGACAAAGTCCAAGGTATCCGACGCTAGCGCCCAACTCGCATGTTCGCGAAATCCGATGACTTGAACGGTGACCCCGGAGCGTGCTATCTCCTCCAGCGGTAGACGAAACGCCTGGCCGTCGGCCGAAGCCACCACCAGCGCCGCCAGCCCTTCGCTGCGTCGCAGTTCGATGTGGGCGAGCATGTCGCGGTCGACGTCACTGTCCTCGTCGATCTTCGGTTTGGCGAAGACCGCGAATCCCACGTTACGAAGGGCGTCCACCCAGGGGCGGACCACGTCGGCGCTGCCGGGCGCGATGTTGGTGAAGACGGTGGCCTCGGGTTCGACGACGACGCCCGGCCGGCCGGCACTGATCTCGGCCGTGCGCGCTAGCAACCAGCGCCCCAGGGCGTCGAACCGCGGACGCTCCAGGGCGGTGGGGCGTCGCCCCAGGATCGACCCGAGGCCCATGTCGAGGTTGGGCGCGTCCCACACCAGCAACACGCGCCCGCCCGGCGGTGAGAAGCTTCCGAGCGCATCGTCGGGCAACGCCGGCAAAGGTTCAGCTGCCGTGGTCTGTTCTTCCGCCAGGCTCATGGTCATCGCCTACTCATGTCGTAGCCAGATGAATTCGGTCACGGCGCTGCCCGCCTCGTGGGCTTTCGTCTCGTATTTCGTGGTCGGCCGCACCACCGAGATCGGCAGCCGGCTGCCGGCATCGACGCGACGCAGCCGCGGCTCGGCGTCGCCGACCTCGCCGATGTGTTCGGCGTACCCGGGGTGGTCCGTCGCGGCGTGCAGGACACCACCAGGGAGTAACCGGTCGGCGATGAGGCCAATCGTGCCCGGTTGCAGAAACCGGCGCTTGTGATGACGGGCCTTGGGCCAGGGATCGGGAAAGAACACCCGCACCCCGGTCAGGGAACCGGACGGGATCAGCCGCTGCAGCACCTCGACCCCGTTGCCGCGGATCAAGCGGATGTTGCCGACCCCCTCGCGGTCGATCGCGCACAGGAGTTGCGCCAGCCCGCGCTTGTAGATTTCCACCGCGATCACATCGACATCGGGCTCATCCTTAGCCATTGCCAGCGTGGATATGCCGCTGCCACAACCGATTTCGAGCACCAGCGGCGCCTGGCGGCCAAACCATGCGCGGGTGTCCAGCCGCGGGCCCCCGCCGCCCTCGCCTTCGCCGGCCGGGGCGTCCAGGGATAGGCCCAGCTCCGGCCAGCGCCGCTCCCAAGTCTGCCGCTGGGCATCGGAAAGGGCGGATCGCCGGGAGCGAAAGCTCGATGCCGGAAGGTAGCGCTGGCCGCGACGGTCGTCCGACTCCTCCTCAGGCGCGTCGGGGAACGCTCCCGCCCGGGGTTGCGCATGCATTTGTCCATGGTGGCCCATAACCGAGTGATGTAGCCGCCCCTGGTCCAGATTGATACCCAACAGTTGCCTTCAGCTGGTAACAGTCAATCGGTGGCTCGCATCAAAGTGACGCAAGTGCCACCATTCGGTGGGACCCGACCGGCCCCCGGGTCGGATCCATCGAACCGAACGCAGGACATGAGGGGACGATGAGCGGACAAGGACACCAAGGTTTCGTCGACGAGCTGGCGCGATTCGCCGCCGGCCACGCCGACCCTCGCGTGACGGCCATCGCCGAGCGAACGGCCGCGCCCCTGCGCGCGCTGGTCCGGGGACGCCACGGCGTGGGGTGCGCCACGGTGGCGCGGGCGCTGGACCGCGCCGGAGCCGCCGCGGGGATCTCGGTGACGACCGCCGGCGGTCGCGAAGTCGACGTCGTCGTGTACGTGACCACCGAGGTGGTCAAGCCGGAAGACATCGACGCGATCGCCGCCGCCGCGCGCCCGGTGTTGGCGGTGCTGAACAAAGCCGACCTGGCCGGGTCCCTCGCCCGCGGGGACGGGCCGATCGCGGCAGCGCGAACGCGTTGCGCGGAGCTTGCCGAACTGGTGGGCGTGCCCACGGTGCCGATGGCCGGCCTGCTCGCCGTCGCCGCGGTCGACGACCTGGACGCCCCGCTGTGGGCGGCGCTGCGGACGCTGGCCGCGCACCCCGGGGTGGCCGCCTCCCTCGACGGCTCGTTCGCCGGGTTCATGTCGGCGGACAATCCGGTGCCGGCCGACGTGCGGCTGCGCCTGCTGAACACCCTGGACCTGTTCGGCATCGCGCTCGGGGTCGCCGCGGTCCGGCAGGGCAGGACGGCCGCGCAGGTGCGCGCGCTGCTGCGCCGGACGAGCGGTGTCGACGCCGTGCTGTCCCACATTGCGATCGCCGGCGCCGAAGTGCGCTACCAGCGGGTGCTGGACGCCGTCGCGGAGTTGGAGGCGCTGGCGGTCAGCGACGAGACGATCAGCGGATTCCTGTCCCACGACGACACGGTGGTCGCCCGGATGGCGGCCGCCGTCGACCTGGCGGAGGCGGCCGGGCTGGGCCCGGACCACGGGGAACCGGCTGACTGGGACCGTGACCCGTCCGCGCACCTGCCGCGCGCGGTGCGGTGGCAGCGTTACAGCCGGGTGTCGGCGAGCGAGCTGCACCGCGCCTGCGGGGCGGACATCGCCAGGGGATCGATGCGGCTGTGGTCGCAGGCCTGCGGGTCGCTGCCCGGGGAGACGCTGGGGGACTGGCGATGAGCGCCGACAAGCACGACGATCCGGTCGCTCGAGTCGACGCGCTGGTGGCGAGCATCGGTCCGGAGCTGGATGCGCCCGCCATCCACCGCCGTGACGTGGTGCTGGTGACCGGGCCGTGGATGGCCGGGGTGACGGCGGTGGCCGCGGCGCTGCGCGAGCGGCTGGCGGAGCACAAGTTCGTCGAGTCGGTGGACCTGGGCCCGGGCGAGGCGCCGACGGCGGTGGTGTTCGTCGTCTCGGCGGCGGCCCACCTCACGCAGTCCGACTGTGCGCTGCTGGACGCCGCCGCCGCGCACACCGATGTGGTGGTTCCAGTGGTGTCCAAGATCGACGTGCACCGCGCCTGGCGCGACGTGCTGGCCGCCAACCGCGACACGCTGGCCGCGCACGCGCCGCGTTACCGCGGCGTGCCCTGGGTGGGAGCGGCCGCCTTGCCCGACCTCGGCGAGCAGGACGTCGACGATTTGGTGCAGACGCTGTCGACGCGGTTGGCCGACTCCGAGCTCGCGCGCCGAAACCGGTTGCGGGCGTGGGAGTTCCGGCTCAGGACCGTCGTGCAGCGGTTCGACCGCGACGCCGACGGGGCCGGGCGGCGGGCACGGGTCGACGCGCTGCGCGACGAGCGCAGCACGGCGTTGCGGCAGCGGCGCGAGGCGAAGACCGAGCGCACCATCACGTTGCGCGGTCAGATTCAGCAGGCGCGGGTCCAGCTGTCCCACTTCGCGCGCAATCGTTGCTCATCGGTGCGCAGCGAGCTGCAGGAAGACGCCGCGGGATTGTCCCGGCGCCACATGCCCGGCTTCGAGGCGCACACGCGTGGCCGGCTGGACGAGGTGGTCGCCGAAGTGAACGAGGGCACGGCCAGCCACCTCGCGGATGTCGCGCAAGTGGTGGGGGTCGCGACGACGCTGCCGGCAGTCGAGGAGCTGCCGACGGTCGACGTCCCTCCGCCCCCGCTGAAATCGCGGCGGCACGAGACCTGGCTGATGATGCTGCTGGGCGCCGGGTTCGGCCTGGGCGTGGCGCTGACCCTGAGCCGGTTGATGAGCGGGCCGGCCGCTCGGCTCAGTCCCGCGCTGTCCGTCGTCGCGGCGGTGACGTGCGTGGCGATCGGGCTGGCGGTCACCCTCCTGGTGGTCAATATTCGTAGCCTGCTGCGCGACCGGGCGCTGCTGGACCGCTGGGCGGGCGATGTGACCTCGTCGCTGCGATCGGTGGCGGAGGAGCTGGTGGCGACCCGCGTCCTGGTGGCCGAGTCGGTGCTCAGCAAAGCGGTGCTGGCCCAGGACGAGGTGGAGAACGCCGAGGTGAGCGACCAGGTCAGCGCCATCGACCGCGAGCTGCGCGCCCATGCCATGGCCGCGTCGCGGGCCGCCGCCGCGCGGGAGCGGGAGCTGCCAACGGTGCTGGCGGCCCTGGACGCCGTTCGTGCGGAACTGGGTGAAGCGGGTATAACTTCGGCCACCGATGAAGCGTCCGACGGCAAATTGGACGGAGAAATCGAGGGAACCGAAAAACCGGCTTCTAGGAGCGGCGATGGAGATTCTGACGGATCTTCTGAATCGTTGTTGTGAGAAGGCTTATACCTGCCCGAGACTTCCCCGACAAGGTGCTCACGATAACCTGTAGTTAACGCCACCATGTCAACCGTTGTGTGGGCGACCGCATATGCGATAGGCACCCAAAAGAAGCCCGAGTACGCAGAAGAATTCAGGAGACTTCGATGACCTCAGCGACCATTCCCGGATTGGACACCGCACCCACGAAGCATCAGGGGCTGCTGTCGTGGGTACGGGAGGTCGCCGAGCTCACGCAGCCCGAGCGCGTGGTGTTCACCGACGGCTCCGCCGAAGAGTTCGATCGGCTCGCCGGTCAGCTGGTCGAGGCGGGCACGTTCACGAAGCTGCACGAGAAGAAGCACCCCAACTCCTACCTGGCGCTGTCCGACCCGTCCGACGTGGCGCGGGTGGAGTCGCGGACCTTCATCTGCTCCGAGCGCGAGATCGACGCCGGCCCCACCAACAACTGGATGGAACCGGCCGAGATGCGGGCCGTGATGACCGACCTGTACCGCGGCTGCATGCGCGGCCGCACCATGTACGTGGTGCCGTTCTGCATGGGCCCGCTCGGCGCGGACGACCCCAAGCTGGGCGTGGAGATCACGGACTCGGAGTACGTCGTCGTGTCCATGCGCACGATGACCCGGATGGGCAAGGCAGCCCTGGAGAAGATGGGCGACGACGGGTTCTTCGTCAAGGCGCTGCACTCGGTGGGTGCCCCGCTGGAGCCCGGCCAGCAGGACGTGCCGTGGCCCTGCAACGACACCAAGTACATCACCCACTTCCCGGAGACCCGCGAGATCTGGAGCTACGGCTCCGGCTACGGCGGCAACGCGCTGCTGGGTAAGAAGTGCTACTCGCTGCGCATCGCGTCGGCGATGGCCCACGACGAGGGCTGGCTGGCCGAGCACATGCTGATCCTCAAGCTGATCTCCCCGGAGAACAAGGCGTACTACTTCGCCGCGGCCTTCCCGTCGGCGTGCGGCAAGACCAACCTCGCGATGCTGCAGCCGACCGTCCCGGGCTGGCGCGCGGAGACCCTGGGCGACGACATCGCCTGGATGCGGTTCGGCAAGGACGGCCGGCTGTACGCGGTCAACCCCGAGTTCGGTTTCTTCGGGGTGGCGCCGGGCACCAACTGGAAGTCCAATCCCAACGCCATGCGCACCATCGCCGCGGGCAACACCGTCTTCACCAACGTCGCGCTCACCGACGACGACGAGGTGTGGTGGGAGGGCCTGGAGGGCGAGCCGGATCACCTGATCGACTGGAAGGGCAACGACTGGTACATCCGCGAGACGGAAACCAAAGCCGCCCACCCGAACTCGCGCTACTGCACGCCGATGTCGCAGTGCCCCATCCTCGCGCCGGAGTGGGACGACCCGCAGGGCGTGCCGATCTCGGGCATCCTGTTCGGCGCCCGCCGCAAGACCACGGTGCCGCTGGTGACGCAGGCCCGCGACTGGCAGCACGGCGTGTTCATGGGCGCCACCATGGGCAGCGAGCAGACCGCCGCCGCCGAAGGCAAGGTCGGCACGGTGCGCCGCGACCCGATGGCCATGTTGCCGTTCCTCGGCTACCACGTCGGTGACTACTTCCAGCACTGGCTCGACCTCGGCAAGAACTCCGACGAGTCCAAGATGCCGAAGGTGTTCTTCGTCAACTGGTTCCGCCGCGGCGACCAGGGCGAGTTCTTGTGGCCGGGCTTCGGCGAGAACAGCCGCGTGCTGAAGTGGATCGTCGACCGCATCGAGCACCAGGCAGGCGGCCAGGACACCCCGATCGGCATCGTGCCGACCGCGGCGGACCTGGACCTGGACGGCCTCGACGTCGAACCCGAAGACGTCGCGAAGGCGCTCGCGGTCAACGCCGACGAGTGGCGCCAGGAGCTTCCGCTGATCGAAGAGTGGTTCGAGTTCGTCGGGGACAAGCTGCCCACCGGCGTCAAGGACGAGTTCGAGGCGCTCAAGCAGCGCCTGGCCGACGCCGACTAGGTCGGGCTGACCGCCATCACCCCGCGCGCCGCGAATCGGGGCTCGCCCTCTTCTCGGCGTACATCAGTTCGTCGGCGCGGGCCAGCAGTTCGTCCACGGTCGCGTGCTCGGCGACGGGCGCCTGGACCAGGCCGATGCTGGCGGAAAGACGGTAGGGCCGGTCTCCGGTCTCGTTGAAGGAGCGGAATGCCTCGGCGAGGCGGTCTTTGACCGCAGCGGTCCCATTGTCGCCTTCGGTGACCATGACGCAGAATTCGTCGCCGCCCAGGCGGGCGACGATGTCGGAGTCGCGCCGCACGCCGCGCAGGACCTGGGCGACGTCTTTGATCAGGGCGTCGCCCACATCGTGGCCCTGCTCGTCGTTGACCCGCTTGAGCCCGTCGACGTCCAGGAAGGCGAGCGCGCAGTTGTGACCGAGGTGGTGCGCCCCGCGTAGCTTCTGCTCGGCCAGCAGGTAGAAGCCGCGCCGATTGTTGAGCCCGGTCAGTTCGTCGGTGACGGAGAGCCGACTGATCTCCTCGTTGGCGCTTTCCAGCTCGGCGGTGCGGTCGCGGACCCGCTGTTCGAGTTCGGAGTAGACCTGAACGTTTTCCATGGCGATCGACGCCGAATCGGCCAAGGCCTGCAGCAGGCGGACCTCCTGCTCGGACGGCGGATGGAGGTGGGCCCAGTAGTTGCCGATCGCCCCGATCGGTTCGAGCTTGCGGATCGGGACCATCACCAGGCTCTTGACGAAGGTCGCGCGGTAAATGCCTTGCGGGATGCGCGAATCCCGGTAGATGTCCGGGATGATCGCCGCCTCGCGGTTGAGCATCGCCCAACCGCTGATGCAGGATTCGATGGGGAAGCGGCTGCCCTTCCACAGCGGGGCGATGGCGTCTTCGTCGGCGTAATAGCACTTGTTGTCGTCGCGCAGCACGAGCGTGGCGCCGTCGCAGCCGGTGAGTTCGCGCGCCGAGGACCGGACGATGCGCTGGATTTCGGCCAGGCTGCGCGCCAACGACAATTCCTGGACCGCCTCGAGCAACCGCTCCATGCCGTCCACGTAGTCGTCGAGGCCAAGCCGGTCGGTTGCGGAGCAGCACGGCGCGGGCGCGGAGAGGCGCTCGGCGTCCATGGCGCACCTCCGTACGAGACTGGCCGGGGTGTAAAGCCGGCACCGTCAAGGGACGGTACATTACACCGATCGGCGCCGCACCTGCGCCGATTCGGTCGATCGTACCGTCGGCCGTGACCACTTGACACCCGTCAAGTTTTTCGGCGGTACAGTCTGCGCATGCAGATTCGCGAGTACGTCGGCGCCGCTAAGCCCGCCGTCATTCTTCACCCGTCCGGGACGGTCATCACCTTCGATGAGCTGGAGGCGCGGGCCAACCGGCTGGCGCACTATTTCCGGCGCGCCGGCCTCGTCGAGGGCGACGCCGTCGCGATCCTGATGGAGAACAACGAACACATGCACGCGGTCATGTGGGCTGCGCGCCGCAGCGGTCTCTACTACGTCCCGATCAACACCCACCTGACCGCCGCCGAGGCCGCCTACATCGTCGACAACAGTGCCGCCAAGGCGATCATCGGGTCGGCGGCACTGCGCAAGACGTGCGAGAACCTGGCCGAGCATTTGCCGGGCGGCCTGCCCGGGTTGCTGCTGATCGCGGACGACGACCTCGAGGGGTGGCAGCGGTACCCCGAATGCGTTGCGGGCGAGCCGGACACCCCCATCGACGACGAACGCGAAGGTGACCTGCTGCAGTATTCGTCGGGCACCACCGGCCGGCCCAAGGGCATCAAACGCGAACTGCCGCACGTGCCGCCGTCCGAGGCGCCCGGCATGATGTCGGCCCTGGTCAGCTTCTGGATGAATCCGGATTCGATCTATCTGAGCCCGGCGCCGCTCTATCACACCGCGCCGTCGGTGTGGTCGATGAGCGCGCAGGCCGGCGGGGTCACCACGGTGGTGCTGGAGAAATTCGATCCCGAAGGCTGCCTCGACGCCATCCAGCGTCACCGTGTCACGCACGGCCAGTTCGTCCCGGCGATGTTCACCCGAATGCTGAAACTGCCCGAGGCGGTGCGTAATTCGTACGACCTGTCCAGCCTGCAGCGGGTGATGCACGCGGCAGCGCCGTGCCCGGTGGAGATCAAGAAGCAGATGATGGACTGGTGGGGGCCGATCATCGACGAGTACTACGCCTCCTCCGAGGCGATCGGGTCGACCCTGATCAGCGCCGAGGAGTGGCTGGCGCATCCGGGCTCGGTCGGCAAGCCGATGGCCTGCGAGATCCACATTCTGGACGAGAACGGGAACGAGCTACCGCCGGGCCGGCCCGGCGAGATCTACTTCGCGGGCGGCTACAGCTTCGAGTACCTCAACGACGACGCGAAAACCGCTGCGTCCCGGGACAAACGCGGGTGGACGACGGTCGGCGACATCGGTTACGTCGACGACGAAGGCTACCTCTACCTCACCGACCGGCGCCACCACATGATCATCTCGGGCGGGGTGAACATCTACCCGCAGGAAACCGAGAACCTGCTGGTCACCCACCCGAAGGTGTTGGACGCGGCCGTGTTCGGCGTTCCCGACGACGAGATGGGGCAGCGCGTGCTGGCGACCGTGCAGACCGTCGACCCGGCGGACGCCACCGACGAGTTCGCCGACGAGCTGCTGACGTGGTTGCGAGATCGCCTGGCGCACTACAAGTGTCCGCGCTCGATCGCGTTCGAGGCGCAGCTGCCACGCACCGACACCGGCAAGCTCTACAAGAACGGGCTGATCGAGAAATATTCGGTGTGACCCATGCTCCGGGTGCTGGACCTGTCGAGCCCCCCGGCTGCCGGCCCCGAACCCGGCACCGCGGCGCCGCCGGGGCTGATCCTGGCCTACGGCGCGGCCGCGGACCTCGCCCGCCACGAATCATGGTTGGAGGCGGCGACTTTCACGTTGACCGAAGACCGCTGCGACGATCGCCGGGTGGTCACCGTCGATTCGGTGCCCGGCGCGCTGGCCGAGTTGACCGCGCGCTGCCACAACTGGCCGCAGGCCAGCACTGTCTGTGACGACGTGTTGCGCGGGGTCGACCCGGGTGGGCCCGCGCTACCGGCGGTGGTGACCGAGTCGCTTGCCTATTCGACCTTGCAGGCGGGTCCCGAGTTCGCGCGCTGGCTGCAAGAACGCGGTCCGGCCCGGCTGCCCGACATCGCCGAGCCGGTACGGACCCACCGCGACGGCGACACGATGCGCATCGCGTTCAACCGCCCACAACGCCACAACGCATTCTCCACCGACGCCCGGGCCGCGCTGCTGGAGGCGCTCACCGTCGCGCAACTCGACCCGTCGGTGACCGGGATCGTGTTGAGCGGCAACGGACCGTCGTTCTGCAGCGGCGGCGACCTCGCCGAATTCGGCACCTTCGCCGACCCGGCGAGCGCGCACCTGGCCCGCACCCGGCACAGCCCCGCCCTGGCGCTCGATGCGCTGACCGCCCGGCTCGGCCGCGCCTGCAGGGCGGAGGTGCACGGCCGAGTGCTGGGCAGCGGGCTGGAGATGGCGGCGTTCTGCGGATGGGTGACCGCGCGCGACGATTCGGTGTTCGGGCTACCCGAACTTCAGCTGGGGCTGATCCCCGGCGCCGGCGGGACGCTCAGCGTCACCCGCCGGATCGGCCGGTGGCGCACCGCCTATCTCGTGCTGTCCGGCCGCACCATCGACGCCGGCACTGCGCTGGCCTGGGGCCTGGTCGACGCTATTGACGCCTAAAGCGTTGTCAGAAGCCCGAATACGTGGTGGTCGTGGTCGACGGCATGTTCGAGACGGCGATCACGCCGATGGCGACGTACAGGATCACCATGATCACCGCGAACACCGCGCCGACGACCGCACCGATGATGGCCCACTTCTTGGCGTTGTTGGCCGCCTCCTGCGCCTCGGGGTACCGCCCCTGGGCCCACAGCCCGGACACCTTGGTGGAGTACACGATCGACACGATTCCGATCGGCAGGCAGCACAGTACGGTGCACAGGATCGCCCAGACGAGGTAGTTCTCCGGCTCCGGCTGGCCCTGCCAGCCCGGCTGCGGCGGCTGCCAACCCGGTTGCTGGCCCGGCCAACCCGGCTGCTGGCCCTGCCAAGGCGGCGGTTGTCCCTGCCATTCCGGTTGCTGGCCCTGCCATTCCGGGGAGCCTTCGTAGGGCCCTGGGGGATAACTCATGGCAGCCGACTTTCTTTCGTTGCAGTAACTTTTAATTCCGCGCAGCTTTGCTGAGAAGTCAGGCAAGGATACAGCACGCCCCGACGTCAAGCCCGCACATTCGGACTCGCGCTCAGATACCGCCCCGCGCCACCAACTGTCCGGCGATCACATTGCGCTGAATCTCGTTGGTGCCCTCGCCGACGATCATCAGCGGGGCGTCGCGGAAGTAGCGTTCCACGTCGTATTCGCATGAGTAGCCGTAGCCGCCGTGAATCCGCACGGCGTTCAGGGCGATCTCCATCGCCACTTCGGAGGCGAACAGTTTGGCCATCCCGGCTTCCATGTCGCAGCGCTCGCCGCTGTCGTAGCGCTCGGCGGCGTAGCGGGTGAGCTGACGGGCGGCGGTCAGTTTGGTCGCCATGTCGGCCAGGTAATTGCCCACCGACTGATGCTTCCAGATGGGCCGGCCGAAGCTCTCCCGTTGCTGCGCATAGGCCAGCGCGTCCTCGAGCGCCGCCGTGCCGACACCCAGCGCCCGGGCGGCCACCTGGATGCGGCCCGTCTCGAGCCCCTTCATCATCTGCGAAAAGCCTTCGCCCATCTCACCGCCCAGCACCGCCGACTCGGGTGCCGCGAAGTTGTCGAAGGACAGCTCGCAGGACTCGACGCCCTTGTAGCCCAGCTTGGGCAGATCCCGTGACACCGTGAGGCCGGGCCCGTGCTGGACGAGCACGATCGAGATGCCCCGATGGCGGGGCGTGGCATTCGGATCGGTCTTGCACAGCAGCGCGATCAGCCCGGACCGCCGCGCATTGCTGATCCAGGTCTTGGAGCCGTTGATCCGCAGACCGCCGGGGGCGCCGTCCGCACCCGCAAAAGGCAAGGCCGTCGTCGTCATGTTCTGCAGGTCCGACCCGCCGCCCGGTTCCGTCAACGCCATCGTGGCCCGCAGCTCGCCGGACGCCATCGCCGGCAGGTAGGCCCGCTTCTGTTCCTCGGTCCCGAACAGGGCCAGCAGCTTGGCCACCACGGTGTGCCCGCCCATCGCGCCGGCCAGGCTCATCCAGCCGCGGGCCAGCTCCTCGGTAACCCTTACGTAGCACGGCATGGACACCGGCGACCCGCCGTATTCTTCGGGAATGGCCAGGCCATAGATGCCGATCCGCTTCATCTGCTCGATCCACGCCTCGGGATAGGTATTGGCGTGCTCGACCTCGCGGACGGTCGGCTTGACGTCGCGGTCGATGAACGCCCGCACCGTGGCCACCAGCATGTCCTCTTCGTCATTCACGTGCGATCGCTTCCTCCAGCGTTGATGGTGGCGACCCGCTTCGCCCGGCTTCGCCGCGCTCGCGATCGCCACGAGGTTGATGGTGGCGACCCGCTTCGCCCGGCTTCGCCGCGCTCGCGATCGCCACGAGGTTGACCCTCGATTCCACACCCTGCCAGCATGTGGCGTTGTGACTAGTGACGGGTATGCGGGGATGCGCCCCGGCGGGCCGTACTTCGACGACCTCTCGGTCGGCCAGGTCTTCGACTGGGCGCCGGCGGCGACGCTGTCCTCGGGGCTGGCGGCGACCCACCAGGCGATCGTGGGCGACCGGCTGCGCCTGGCGTGCGATGCCGTGCTGTGCACCGCCGTGACCGGCGTGCCGGGACCGCTGGCGCACCCCGCGCTGGTGTGCGACGTCGCGATCGGCCAGTCGACGCTGGCCACCCAGCGGGTCAAGGCCAACCTGTTCTACCGCGGCCTTACGTTTCACCGATTTCCCGTCATCGGCGACACCATCTACACCCGCACCGAAGTGGTTGGGCTACGGGCCAATTCGCCGAAGCCGGGCCGGGCGCCGACGGGGCTGGCGGCGCTTCGGATGATCACCATCGACCAGGCCGATCGATTGGTCCTCGACTTCTACCGGTGCGCCATGCTGCCGGCCGGTCCGGACTGGAATCCTCACGGCGCACCCGCCGACGACCTGTCCGGAATCGGCGCCGGCGCGCCCTGCCCGGCCGCCGATCCCGCCGCGCACTGGGACGGCGAGGTGTTCCGGAACAAGGTGCCCGGTCCGCACTTTCACCCCGGACTGGCCGGCGCGGTGCTGCGCAGCACCGCCGACGTGGTAACCAGCGCGCCCGAGCTGGCCCGGCTGACCCTGAACATCGCTGCCACCCACCATGATTCGCGGATCAGCGGGCGCCGGCTCGTGTACGGCGGCCATACCATCGGGCTGGCGCTTGCGCAGGCGAACAGGCTGCTGCCCAACCTCGCAACGGTGCTGGGCTGGGAGTCGTGCGATCACACCGGGCCCGTCCACGAGGGGGACACCCTCTACAGCGAGTTGCACGTCGAGTCCGCCGAGCCGACCGGTCACGGGGGCGTGCTGGGGCTGCGGTCGCTGGTGTACGCCGCCGGCGACGTCGCGGGTGAGCCGGACCGCGCGGTACTGGACTGGCGATTCAGCGCGCTGCAGTTTTAGGCGGGGACCACGAGCACAATAGGGAAGGTGAGCTCGGCTACGTCGATGTGGGGGAGCAGCGGGCTGGCCTATCTGACCGGCCTGCCGGACGGGCCGCCCGACTTCTCCCGCGCGAACGTGCTGACCCACGCCCAGCGGGTGGCCGCGGCCGTGGCCGAGCGCTGGGGCATCCCCGTCGATGCCGCCGGCCTGCTGGCCGGGCGGGCCGCCTTGCTGGGCCTGACCCGCGGCGGCCGGGCTTCCGCCGGTGGCGCCACCCGGTTGTTGGGCGCCGCCGACGGCTGGTGTGCGATCACGCTGTCGCGCCCGGACGACGTCTCCGCCGTGCCCGCGCTGGTGCAGACCGATGAGGCGGCCTGCGACCCCTGGCCGACGTTGCAGCGCTGGGCCGCAACCCAACCCCTCTGCGCGATCGTCGAGCGCGCGACGCTGCTCGACATCCCCGCGGCGGGTCTGGGCGAAGCCGCGGCCGCCGCGCCGCGAACGCGGCCACGGGGTGGCCGCGGACCGGCGCGCGACGTCGCGGGGCTGCTGGTCGCCGACCTGTCCTCCATGTGGGCGGGCCCGCTGTGCGGACAGCTGCTGGCACGCGCCGGGGCGACCGTCGTGAAGGTCGAGAGCCCGGACCGCCCGGACGGTACCCGCGGCGGCAACCGGGCGTTCTTGGACTGGATGAACGGTCAAAAGCTTTCGTACTGTGTCGATTTCGACGGTCAAGCCGACGAGTTGCGCGAGTTGCTCACTGCCGCCGACGTGGTGATCGAGGGCTCGCGCCCCGCGGCGCTGACGCGGCGCCGGCTCGGGCCGGACGATGTCGCGCCGGGACGAGGCCGAATCTGGTTGCGCATCAACGGATATGACGATGCCAGGCCGGCGTTCGGCGATGACGCGGCGGTGGGTGGCGGGCTCGTCGGCGTCGCCGCCGACGGACCGGTGTTCTGCGGTGACGCCATCGCCGATCCGCTGACGGGGATGGAGGCTACGCGGGCGGTCGCCGAATCGCTGGGCCGCGGTGGCGGCGAGCTGATCGAGGTCTCGATGGCCGCCGTCGCCGCCGGTTACGCGGCGCTGCCAACGCAGCCGTCGGTCGCCAACCGGCCCGCGCCGCCCCCACCGGTTTCGCCGCCAAGCCGGCCCGCGGCGCGGCTGGGCGCCGATAACGCGGCGGTGCGCAGAATCGTGGCCGAACGAGGCTGCCCGCCATGCTGATTCGGCGGGCCACGCTCCTGGACGGGACGACCACCGACATCCGGGTCGGCGAGCGGATCGACGAAATGGGCGATGGCCTGGTCGCCGAGCGCGGCGAGGGCGTGCTCTACGCCGGCGGCGGAACCGTGCTGCCCGGCCTGCACGACCACCACGTGCACGTGCGATCGGCGGCCTCCGCGCTGGATTCGTTCTTCGTCGGGCCGCCCGGGGTCAGCACCAAAGCCGAACTGACACAACTGCTGTCGAATGCGACGCCGGGTCCCGACGGGTGGATTCGCGCCGTCGGCTACCACGAGTCGGTGGCTGGCGACCTGGACCGGACCGCCCTCGACGCGATGATTCGCAGCTTCCCGGTGCGCATCCAGCACCGCAGTGGGGCGCTATGGATCCTCAACTCCGAGGCGCTGGGCCGGGTCGGGCTCGCCGAACATCCCGACGGGCGCCTGCGCAGCGCGGACCACGGCTGGTCGGACCTGCTGCAGCGGCGCGAAAGCGACCTCGCGGAACTGAGCCGGCGAATCACCGCGACCGGCGTCACCGGCGTCACCGACGCCACCCCGGACCTCGACGCCGATGACATGGTGTCGCTGATGGTGGCGCACCGGCACGGCGAGTTCCGGCCACGGCCGAGTTTCCTGTGCCCGGGTAAGAAGATCCTGCACGACGACCGCCTCGATCTGGACGGGCTGACGGACTGGATCGCCGGTCAGCACGACGCGGACCGGCCGGTCGCCGTGCACTGCGTGACCGCGGCCCAACTCGTGGTCACCATCGCAGCCCTGCGGGCGGCCGGCAGCCATCCGAGGGATCGCATCGAGCACGCGGCCGTCGTGCCCGACGACAACCTGGCCGACCTGGCCGAGCTGGGGGTCACGGTGGTCACCCAGCCCAACTTCGTCGCCGAGCGCGGCGATCACTACCTCGCCGACGTCCCCGCCGCCGAGCATCCCCAGCTGTGGCGGGTCGCCTCCCTACTGGAGGCGACGGTGCCGGTGGCGCTCTCCACGGACATGCCCTTCGGTCATGGCGACCCCTGGACGGCGATGCGCGCCGCGGTCTACCGCACCACCCTCAGCGGCACCGTCCTCAACGCCAACGAATGCGTCTCTGCCCGAGAGGCTTTGACGATGTTCCTAGGGGAGCCGGAGCGACCGGGGCGGGCGAGGACCGTCGCGGTCGGACAGCCGGCCGACCTCTGTGTGCTCAGCGAGCCGCCGGCGACGGCGCTGGCCGAGCTGGACGCCGGCATGGTGGCGGCCACCATCATCGGCGGCGAACTCGTTTACTTCGCGATGTGACCGGCGATCACGGCGTGGCGGCGAGCGCGGAACGCAGAATGCCGCACTGGCTGTCGAAAAACCGCTGCGACACTTGCGCTTTGGGCACGGCCAGGTCGAAGCCGTGGAAGGCGCCCGGAACGGTCTCGACGTGGCACGGCACCCCGGCGGCCGTCAGGCGCTCGGCGTAGGCCAGGTCCTCGTCGTGGAACAGGTCGTGCGTGCCGACCCCGATCCAGGCCGGCGGCAGCCCGCTCAGGTCATCGCGGCGCCCCGGCACGGCCACCTGAGGGTCGGCGTCGCCGAGGTACGCCGCCCAACCGAACTCGTTGCTGCGGTTGTCCCAGAGCCGGTAGTGGGACTTGCGGGCGGTGGCCGAGCTGCGGTCGTCGAGCATCGGATAGCTCAGCAGCTGAAACGCCGGGCTCACCTCGGCGCGGTCGCGGGCCAGCAGGGCCAGGGCCGCGGCCAGGCCGCCACCGGCGCTCGCGCCGCCGATGGCCACCCGGTACCGGTCCACGGACGGCAAGCCGGCCAGCCACGTCAACGCCGAATAGCAGTCTTCCAGCGGGGCGGGATACGGATGTTCGGGCGCCAGGCGGTATTCCACCGACGCGACGGTGGCGCCGAGCCGCCGGCTGAACGCTCTGCAGAGCCGGTCGTCCTGCTCGGCGGTGCCGATCACGTAACCGCCGCCGTGGATCCACAGCAGCGCGGGGGTCGGCTCGGCCACGCCGACCGGCCGGAACAGCCGGACGCCGGCCCCAGAACCGAGCGTGATCACCTCGACGTCGCGGGCGGGCTTACCAAGGCGGCCGCGCAAGGCCGTCGCCGCCCGCATGAGCCGCAGGGTCCGGGGGCCGACGAGTCGGCGCGGGGTGAAACGGGCGATCCGCTGCAGGTCAGGGTGAACGTCGGTGTTCGGCACCGCATCAGTATCACCGACGTGGAACGCTCGAGGGGCCTGGTATGACTGAGATGCGGTGATTCAGACTTCGGGGAGGCGACGTGACCGCAAACGCTGCGCGGTTCATCGATACCGTCCACGGCAACATCCGCGTCCAGGCCTGCCCCGGCACCGGACCCGCCGCGCCGCTGCGGCCCCGCGAGAAACCGTGGGGGACCGGGCCTCTGCGAAGCGACCGCGAATGAACCCTTCCGCGCCCGGGTGCGTGCTCCTAGGGCGGTGGATTAGCCGAACAAATATCGGGGTATCGGTGGAATGCTGGCGAGGGCGGTACGCGCCAGCGTTTCGTCGTCGCAACGTCCCTCACCGGGACCGAGCGTGGACCGCCCGGCCGGGCAGGACGCGAGGGACGTGAATGCTGGGGCATCTCTACGATCGGGCACTCGGCGGCGAGCGATGTTGGATTCGCCATGACGACGGCGAGCTGCGACCGCTGCCGGCCCACCGCTGGCTGGGCGTGCGATGTCCCGATGACGTGTGTCCCGGTGATGGATCTGGTGACGCCTTCGACGAAGTCTTCGACGAAGCCGTCACGCAGATGTGCACCGGGCCGACCATCGAATTGGGATGCGGGCCCGGCCGGTTGGTGGCCCGGCTGATTCAGCGGGGGATACCGGCCCTGGGCATCGATCGCTCGGTGGCCGCGATCCGGTTGGCGGGCCGCGGCGGCGCGCCCGTCCTGCTGGGCGACGTGTTCGACCCGCTGCCCGCGATGGGCCTGTGGCAGACGGTGTTGCTGGTCGACGGCAACGTCGGCCTCGGCGGCGACCCGCGCCGGATCCTGGGGCGGGCCGCCGAGCTGCTGGCCCGCGGTGGGCACTGCGTGGCCGAGTTCGACGCCGAGAACATCGGCATCCGTTCGCGCTGGGTCCGGCTGGAGTCCGCCTGCGAGATCGGGCCCTGGTTTCGGTGGGCGTCGGTCGGCGTGGACAGCGCCGCCGCGCTCGCCGCGCAGGTCGGTCTGACGCTGACCGGTGTCCGCCTGATCGGCGGGCGGGTGATCGCCTGCCTGGCGGCGATGTGAGCGTGTCGCGACAGGCCTCGACCCACGCCGATAGCAAACGCCACGGCGGCCGATAGCGGCCCGTATTTGCGCAGGGCAACCGCACGCCAGGTGTCTTTCAGATGTCGGATGTTGCGTCGACGCAAACGTCAGTTTCGGACCCGGGGCCGGGGGTACGCTGCCCTAACACGACGGCAAGGAGGCCGACTATGACATCGTGCGCGAAAAAGTTGCTGCGGGCTCGTCCGGGCGACTACGCGCTGGCCTTGAGCGTCGCGGGTGCCTCGCTGCCGGTGGTCGGCAAGCACCTCGAACCGCTGGGTGGCCTCACCGCGATGGGCATTTGGGGCGCACGGCACGCCCCGGACTTCTTTTCCGGCATGACGAAGCCTCGGCAGCCGTCGGACAGCGAGGAGATTCGCCGCCGCGATCGGGAGAGCACCCGGGACGTGTCCCTGGCGGCCCTCCGGGGAATCGTGTCGGCGGCCGACCTCGAGCTGGAATGGCCCGCGGCGCTACGAACCCCGCCGATTTGGGACGCGATGCGCCAGCGCCGCTACCTCCACCGTCGCGCGGTCCACTACGGAGACCACCCCGCGCAGGTGCTCGACGTCTGGCGCCGCAAGGACCTGACCGGCCAGCCCGCGCCGGTGCTGATCTTCGTCCCGGGCGGCGCCTGGGTGCACGGCAGGTGCATGGGGCAGGGCTCCGCGCTGATGTCCCGGCTGGCCGAGCAGGGCTGGGTCTGCCTGGCGATCGACTACCGCGTCGCCCCGCATCACCGGTGGCCGCGGCACGTCATCGATGTCAAGACGGCCATCGCGTGGGCGCGCGCCAACGTCGACAAGTTCGGCGGCGACCGCGATTTCGTCGCGGTGGCGGGTTGTTCGGCCGGCGGGCACCTGTCCGCACTGGCCGGCCTCACTCCCGACGACCCGAAGTACCACGCAAAGCTGCCCGAAGGCGCCAACACCTCGGTGGACGCGGTGGTCGGCATCTACGGCCGCTATGACTGGGAGGACCGCTCCACCCCCGAGCGGGACCGGTTCGTCGACTTCCTGGAGCGGGTGGTGGTCAAGCGCAGGATCGACCGTCACCCCGAGGTGTTCCGCGACGCGTCGCCGATGGCGAGGGTGCACCGAAATGCCCCGCCGTTCTTGGTGATTCACGGCAGCAAGGACAGCGTCATCCCCGTCGAACAGGCGCGCAGCTTCGTCGAACGGATGCGGGCGGTCTCGCATTCGATGGTGGGCTACCTGGAGTTGCCCGGCGCGGGCCACGGGTACGACCTCATCGACGGAGAGCGGGCGGGAGCGGCGGCGCACGCGACTTCGCTGTTCCTCAACCAGGTCTATCGCACCAAGACAAACGCGGCCAAAGAGGTTATCTGAACTGCCGCCGCTGAGTATGGTCCCTCTATGGGTAAGGGGCAGCGGTGAAACGGCTGAGCGGGTGGGACGCGGTTCTGCTTTACAGCGAAACGCCGAACGTGCACATGCACACCATCAAAGCCGCTGTGATCGAACTCGATTCAGATCGGTTTGACTTCGGCGTCGAGGCGTTTCGCGAAGTCATCCGCGGCCGGCTGGGCAAGCTCGAGCCATTCTGCTACCAGTTGGTCGAGATTCCCTTCCAGCTTCACCACCCGATGTGGCGGGAGCATTGCGAGGTCGACCTCGACTACCACATTCGCCCGATGCGGTTGCCCGCGCCCGGCGGCCGGCGCGAGTTGGACGAGGCCATCGGGCGCATCGCCAGCACGCCGTTGGACCGCAGCCGCCCGCTCTGGGAGATGTACTTCGTCGAAGGGCTGGCGAACAACCGGATCGCCGTGGTCGGCAAGATCCACCACTCGCTCGCCGACGGCGTCGCCTCGGCCAACCTGATGGCCCGCGGCATGGACCTGCAGCCCGGGCCGGAGGGCGGCCCGTACGTGTCCGACCCGGCGCCCACCACCCGGCAGCTGATGGGTTCGGCGTTCGCGGATCACCTGCGGCACGTCGGGCGAATCCCCGCGACGGTCCGCTACACCGCGCAGGGGCTGGGCCGGGTCCGGCGCAGCTCGCGCAAGTTGTCACCGGAGCTGAGCCGGCCGTTCGAACCGCCACCGACTTTCATGAACCACAAGATCAACGCGGAGCGCCGGTTCGCCACCGCCACCCTGGCGCTGGCCGACGTCAAGGAAACCGGCAAGCGGCTCGGGGCGACGATCAACGACATGGTCCTGGCCATGGCCACCGGCGCCCTGCGCACCCTGTTGCTGCGCTACGACGGCACCGCCGTGCCCCTGCTGGCGTCGGTGCCGATGAGTTTCGACTTCTCGCCCGAGCGGATCTCCGGCAATCGCTTCACCGGCGTGCTGGTGGGCCTGCCGACCGACTCCGACGATCCGCTGGAGCGGGTGCGGTGCACCCACGAGAACGCCATCGCCGCCAAGGAAAGCAATCAGCTGATGGGGCCCGAGCTGGTCAGCCGCTGGGCGGCCTACATGCCGCCCGCGCCCACCCAGGCCTTCTTCCGGTGGGCGTCCGGCCGCGACGGGCACAACAAGATCCTCAACCTGAACATCTCCAACGTGCCCGGCCCACGCGAACGCGGGCGGGTCGGCGGGGCGCTGGTCACCGAGATTTACTCGGTGGGCCCGCTGACCGCCGGTAGCGGCCTCAACATCACCGTGTGGAGCTACGTCGACCAGCTCAACATCTCGGTGCTGTCCGACGGCGCCACGCTCAAGGACCCGCACGAGGTGACCGAGGCCATGGTCGCGGACTTCATCGAAATACGAAGGGCCGCAGGGCTTTCCGAGGATCTCACCGTCATCGAAGCCGCGATGGCACCGGCCTGAGGACGGTCCTGGAAACGGGACTCTCGGCTGGTGCCAATGCCATTTCCGTCGACCGTTACCATCGGTCGGATAAGCAGCCATCCCTACCCTTAAGGAGCTGTGCGGCACGTGAGCACCGTGAGCGAAGAAGCCAGCGAACCCGAAGTCCTGGTCGAACAGCGGGATCGGATCCTGATCATCACGATCAACCGGCCGAAGGCCAAGAACGCGGTCAACGCCGCGGTGGCCAACGGCCTGGCCGAGGCCGTCGACCGGCTCGACGGCGACCCGGGTCTTTCGGTGGGCATCCTCACCGGCGCCGGTGGATCGTTCTGCGCGGGCATGGACCTCAAGGCCTTCGCGCGCGGCGAACTCCCCATCGTCCAGGGGCGCGGCATGGGCTTCACCGAACGCCCGCCCATCAAACCGCTCATCGCGGCGGTCGAGGGCTACGCCCTGGCCGGCGGAACCGAGTTGGCGTTGGCCACCGACCTGATCGTTGCGTCCAAGGATTCGGCCTTCGGCATCCCCGAGGTCAAGCGCGGGCTGGTCGCGGGTGGCGGCGGTCTGCTGCGGCTGCCGCAGCGCATCCCGTCCGCCATCGCCATGGAGCTCGCGCTCACCGGCGACAACCTGCCGGCCGAGCGTGCCCACAAGCTGGGGCTGGTCAACGTGTTGGCCGAGCCGGGCAAGGCGCTTGACGAGGCCATCGCGCTGGCCGAGAAGATCGCCGCGAACGGGCCGCTCGCGGTGGCCGCCACCAAGCGGATCATCGTCGAGTCGCGCGGCTGGAGCCCCGAGAACATGTTCGCCGAGCAGAACACGATCCTGGGTCCTGTGTTCGCGTCCAACGACGCCAAAGAGGGCGCCATCGCCTTCGCCGAGAAGCGCCCGCCGCGCTGGACGGGCAGCTGACATTCGGCCGGACGGGTTACACTGTGACTAAGTTTTGTAAAGTCGTGGAGATCCGGGAAGACCGAGGATGAGCATTTCTTTGCTTCTGGAGATGGCCGCGTCGAGCAATCCCGATCGGACTGCGGTGGTCTCCGGGGACACGCGGCTGACGACGCAGCAGCTCAGCGATCTCGCCGACGGCGGTGCCGGGGTGATCGCTGGATCGAATGCCCGACATGTCGTCTACGTGGGCACCGGCGGCGCGATGCTGCCGGTGCTGATCTTCGCCGCGGCGCGCGCCGGGTTGCCGTTCACGCCGATCAATTACCGGCTTTCCGCCGACGGCATCCAGGCGCTCATCGAGCGCCTGCCCGAGCCCCTGGTGATCGTCGACAGCCGCTACCGGGACATGGTCGGCGAGACCACGGCGCGGCTGATGACCACCGACGAATTCCTGGCGGCCGCCCACGACAACGAGCCGGCCGCGGAGTTTCCCGACCCGGACTCGGTCGCGATCGTGCTGTTCACCTCGGGCACCACGTCGCAGCCCAAGGCCGTCGAACTGTCGCACAACAACCTGACCAGCTACGTGACCGGCACGGTTGAATTCGAGTCGGCCGCCGACAGCGACGCCGCGCTGATCTGCGTGCCGCCCTATCACATCGCCGGGGTGGGCGCCGCGCTGTCGAACCTGTATGCCGGGCGCAAAATGGTCTACCTGCCGAATTTCGATGCGCAGGAATGGGTTCGGCTGATCAATGCCGAGAACGTGACCACCGCGACCGTGGTGCCCACCATGCTGGACCGCATCGTTGCCGCGCTGGAGGCCGAGGGCCACGAGCTGCCGTCGCTGCGCAACCTGGCCTACGGCGGGTCCAAGGTGGGGCTCCCGCTCGTCCGCCGGGCCCTCGAACTTCTGCCGGGCGTGGGCTTCGTCAACGCCTACGGCCTGACCGAGACGAGCTCGACCATCGCGGTGCTCACCCCGGACGACCACCGGGCGGCGCAGGCCGCGGAGGCACCCGAGGTCGCCAGGCGGCTGGCGTCGGTCGGGCAGCCGGTCCCCGGCATCGAGATCGAGATTCGCGACGAGGACGGCAACGTGCTCGGGCCGGGCGAAACCGGCGAGCTGTTCGTCCGCGGCGAGCAGGTCTCCGGCCGCTACACGGGGATCGGTTCGGTGCTCGACGAAAACGGCTGGTTCCCAACCAAAGACATCGCCATGCTCGACGAGGACGGCTACCTGTTCATCGGCGGCCGCAGCGACGACACCATCATCCGCGGTGGTGAGAACATCGCGCCCGCCGAGCTCGAAGAGGTGTTGGTGGAGCACCCGCTCGTGCGGGACGTCGCCGTGGTCGGTGTCGAGGATCCGCAGTGGGGCCAGGCGATCGTCGCGGTGGTGGTGCCCCGCCCCGGTGCGGATCCGGATCCCGAGGAATTGCGCGAGCATGTCCGGAAAAGCTTGCGCGGGTCGCGAACCCCGGACCGGGTAGTGTTTCGCGACGAGCTGCCCACGACTCCCACCGGCAAGGTACTTCGCCGGGAGATCATCGAGATGCTAGAAGGGCTGAAGGCATGATCAAGAACGGAACCCGCTTGGCAAGCCAGGTGTGTGACACACAGGTGATCGTCGTCAGGAGCGCCGACAGCCTCGACGACTTGCGTTGTGGCGGTGCGCCTATGGTGCCGATTGGCGCCGAGCGTTCGGGCGAATTGGACCCGGGCTTCGCCGACGGCACCGTGATGGGCAAGCGCTACGTCGACGAGACCGGTGCCGAGGTGCTGGTGACCAAGCCGGGCGCCGGGAGCCTGAGCGTCGGAGCGACCGCGCTGCAGCTCAAAGAGGTCAAGCCGCTGCCGGCCAGCGACTGAGGAGTTACTCCCCGATATTATTGCGGAGCACGAATTCCCTTGCCTTGATTAGGAATTCGAGCTGGTCGCCGACCTGACGCAACGGGTCGATGCTGCCGGTCGAGCGGGACAGCACGATGGCGCCCTCCAGCGCGGCGATCGACATCACCGCCAGCGAGGCGGCGCACGGCTCGTCGAAGCCGTCGTGGGTGAACGCCCGGGTCAGCGACGCGCACCAGCGGCCCAGGATGGCGCCGGCCTCGGCGGAAAGCTGGGCGTCGTCGTCGTCCGAGCCGATCGCCGCTGCCACCACCGGGCAGCCGGCGTTGAAGCCGCCCTCGGTCAGCAGACGCTCCCAGAACTCGACGAACTTGCCAAGCAGCACCCGGGCGCCCTGCTCGGCGGCGTCGTCGATCATCGCGGTGATGGAATCACCGGAATACCGCAGCGCCTCGATCAGAATCTGATTGCGGCCGTCGGGGAAGTGGTAGTAGACCGAGCCGCGCGGCGCGCCGCTGCGGGCGAGCACCGCATCGATGGTCACTCCCGCGGCGCCTCGTTCACGCATCACCTCGGCGGCGCTGGCCAGCATTTTCCTGCGCGTGCCGCCGCGCTTCGTCGGGGTGATGTCCTGCACTGTTTCGCTAGTGGTCGCCACTCTCGTGCCTCCCGTGGCTAACGTCATGCAGCGTGTGATTGCCGCAGTACCGGCCAATGCATGCTGCGGGGGCTGAAGCGGAAATTCCGGCGCTTAAGGTCGGGCATCTCGCGGGTGAATTGATAGCCGCCGATGTTCAACTCGATGATCCACATGATTCTCTCCCGGCCTAAGTGCAGCCCATGATTATGCTTAGTAGCATATAAGACAGCGGTCCAGTAAGCAAATCTATTCCCTATGTAAACGCTGAACCACGGGAAACGTTGTCGCGCGTCGTTGTGAATCGTGATTGACGGGGGTGTAACAACCAGGTTTCTATGCTATTTAGCATAATTGTGGGGCTGTGGCACCGCTGGCCGGCACCTTCACCAAGGGCCTGAAACGCCGAACGTGCACCCGCCGCGAGGTTGGTCCTGATTCGTCGCGGCGAGTGCACGCTCGGTGCGTACCGGGGTCAGCCCTCGATCGTGTGGCCCATCGGCATGAGCACGCTCTTCTGTTGGGTGAAGTGCTCCACACCTTCGGGGCCGTTCTCGCGGCCGATGCCGGAGTTCTTGTAACCCCCGAACGGGCAACAGGGGTCGAACGCATACCAGTTGATCGCGTAGGTGCCGGTGCGGATCTTCTCCGAGACCGCGATGCCACGTTCCACGTCGGTGGTCCACACGCTGCCGGCCAGGCCGTACACCGAGTCGTTGGCGATCTTGATCGCGTCCTCCTCGGTGTCGTATCCGATGATGCTCAGCACGGGCCCGAAGATCTCCTCCTGGGCGATCGTCATCTTATTGTCGACGTCGGCGAAGACCGTGGGCTGCACGAAGAAGCCGCTGTCCAGGCCCTCGGGGCGGCCGCCGCCGCACACCAGCCGCGCACCTTCTTCGATGCCCTTGGCGATGTAACCCTCGACCCGCGCGCGCTGCTTCTCCGAGATCAGCGAACCGATCTGGGCGGCCGGGTCCGACGGTAGGCCCACCGGCAGCGCCTGCACGAAAGCGCTTACCGCGTCGACGATTTCGTCGTAGCGGGAGCGCGGGGCCAGGATCCGGGTCTGGGCCACGCAGGCCTGCCCAGTGTTCATGATCCCGGAGAACACCAGCATCGGGACCGCGGCCGCCAGGTCGACGTCCTCGAGGACGATGGCCGCAGACTTGCCGCCGAGTTCCAGAGTGCACGGCTTGAGCATGTCCGCGGCGCGCCGGCCGATCTCCTTCCCGACGGCCGAGCTGCCGGTGAAGGAGAAGAGGTCGACTCCCGGGTTGGAGGTCAGCGCCTGGCCGGTCTCGATCCCGCCGGGCACCACCGACAGCACGCCCTCGGGCAGCCCCGCCTCGGCGAAGGCCTCCGCCAAAGCGTTTGCGCTCAGCGGGGTTTCGGCGGCCGGCTTGAGCACCACGGTGCAGCCGGCCAGCAGCGCCGGGCCCAGCTTGTTGACCGCCAGGAACAGCGGCACGTTCCATGCGACGATCGCACCCACCACGCCGATGGGCTCGCGGTAGACGATGCTCTGCCCGTAGCCGCCGGTGCGGACGTCTTTCCACTTGATCTGGTCGACGGCGGGGCCGGCGAAGAAGTTCAGCGCCCCGATGGAGCTCATCCAGTGCATCGTTTCGACGCCCATCGGCGGCTGGCCTGTCTCGGCCGCCAGTAGCTGGGTGAAGTGGTCCTTACGCTCTTCCATCAACTTGAGCGCGTTGGCGATGACGGCCGCGCGTTCCTTGGGCGGCGTCGTGGGCCAGGGTCCGTTGTCGAAGGCGGCGCGGGCCGCGGCCACCGCGGCGTCGACGTCGGCGGGCGCCGCCATCGGCACCTTGCCGACATACTCGCCGGTGGCCGGGCAGCGCACCTCGATCACCTCGTCGGTCGACGGCTCAGTCCACTTGCCGCCGATGAAAAGCTTGTCGTATTCCGTCGTTTGGCTCTCGGGCATCTGCGCCGCTCCTCCTTATTGCTTCGCGCTGCATCGTCGCCGGCGCGCATGGCGCCACCCTACCCAAGCCGACGCAAAACGAGAACATGTTTCATTATCGGGGCCGCAGCACCAGCACCAAGTTGCTGACTCCGAACTCCCGTAGCAGCGGCACCCAGGTCATCCACCACGCCCATCGGGGGTGGTAGCGGGGAAATGCCGCCACCGCGGCCCCGGTGCTCGCCGCCCATTGCAGGCCGTCGGCCGCCGAGACCGCGAACAACGACGACCCGTAGTTGTTTTTCGCCGGATGCCCGTGTTTGCGGGCGTAGCGGGCGGCGGCCCGGGCGCCCCCGAGGTAATGGGTCAGGCCCATCTCGTGCCCCCCGAACGGGCCCAGCCAGACGGTGTAGGAGAGCACGGCCAGCCCGCCCGGCTTGGTCACCCGAAGCATCTCGGCGCCCAGCTGCCACGGCCGCGGCACGTGTTCGGCGACGTTGGACGACAGGCAGATGTCCACCGAGTCGTCGGCGAACGGCAGCGCCATGCCCGAGGCGCGGACGAAGTTCCCGTCGCCGCTTGCGGGCGTGGGTCCCGCGGCGTGCATCTCGCTCGGGTCGGGTTCGACGCCGACGTAGCGGATCCCGGCGTCGGCGAACGCGGCCGAGAAGTAGCCGGGACCGCCGCCGACGTCGAGCAGGGTGCGGCCGGCCGGGGTCTCGCCGGTCGCGGCCAGCCACAGGTCACCCACCATCGCCGCGGTATCCGCCGCCAGCGCGCCGTAGAACCGGGCCGGCTCCGACTGCTCGAAGCGGAATTCGAACAGCAGCCGCAGCGCGCGGGCCAGGGTCGCCCGCCGCGCGAAGACGTCAGTCGCGGCCACCGGCCAACCCTACGCAGCACCGGCGCGCGTCGCCGCCGGGCAGCTTGGGTCACTGGTGTCACACCCGTCCCTGGATCGGGCGGCACCGGAAGTGCCCGCCTCACAGCGACAACGCCCGGTGATAGGCGTGTGCCGCCGATTTGTCGCTGTGAGGCGGGCACTTCGAGCGGTCCTTCCCCGGCGGAGGCCAGTGTGGCGCCAGTGACCGACTGGCCGCCCCCGCGACGCGGATGGGGTGCCCCCACACGCGCCCTCCGCGGCGCGCGTCATCGCCGGGCTAGGCTGACCGGTGATGTCTGGTCTGCGCTCCGTGCTCCTGCTGTGCTGGCGCGATACCGGACACCCGCAGGGCGGCGGCAGCGAAGCCTACTTGCAGCGCATCGGCGCGCAGCTGGCCGCGTCCGGCATCGACGTCACGCTGCGCACCGCCCGCTACCCCGGGGCTGCTCGCCGCGAAGTGGTCGACGGCGTGCGCATCGACCGCGCCGGCGGCCGGTATTCCGTCTACGTCTGGGCCCTACTCGCGATGGCTGCGGCGCGGCTGGGCCTCGGACCGCTGCGGCGGGTGCGGCCCGACGTCGTCGTCGACACCCAGAACGGCCTGCCGTTCCTCGCCCGGCTGGTGTACGGCCGGCGGGTCGTCGTGCTGGTGCACCACTGCCACCGCGAGCAGTGGCCGGTGGCCGGCCCCGTGCTCGGGCGGCTCGGCTGGTTCGTCGAGTCGACGTTGTCGCCACGGCTGAACCGGCGCAACCAGTATGTGACGGTGTCGCTGCCGTCGGCGCGCGACCTGGTGACGCTCGGCGTCGACCACGCGCAGATCGCGGTGGTGCGCAACGGCCTCGACGAAGCCCCCGCGCGCACGCTGTCCGGCCCGCGCGCCGCCACGCCCCGGGTGGTGGTGCTGTCGCGGCTGGTGCCGCACAAGCAGATCGAAGACGCTCTCGAGGCCGTCGCACAGCTCCGGCCGCGCATGCCGGGTCTGCACCTCGACATCGTCGGCGACGGCTGGTGGCGGCGGCGGCTCGTCGACCACGTCCATCGGCTCGGCATCTCCGACGCGGTGACGTTCCACGGCCACGTCGACGATGTGACCAAACACCATGTGCTGCAAAGCGCTTGGGTGCAGCTGCTGCCGTCGCGCAAGGAGGGCTGGGGGCTGGCGGTCGTCGAGGCGGCCCAGCATCGGGTGCCGACCATCGGCTACCGGTCCTCGGGCGGCCTGTCGGATTCGATCGTCGACGAGGTGACCGGGATCTTGGTGGACACCCACGCCGAACTGGTAAACCGTCTCGAAGAGGTGCTTTCCGACCCCGTCCTGCGCGATCAACTCGGCGCCAAGGCGCACACCCGAAGCGGTGAATTCTCTTGGCGGCAAAGCGCCGACGCCATGCGCGCGGTCCTGGAGGCCGTGCGGACCGGCCACCCGGTCAGCGGCGTGGTGTAGCACCAAGCCGGCGCCGCCACGCGCTGACAGCCGCGCCGGCGCCGCCGACCATCAGCGCCGCCAGCCACGCCAGATGCGCGATCAGCGTCGTCGTGCGGGCGGTGGCGGACACCCCGGCGGTGTGGCCGCCGATGCGATAGAGCGCAAGGTTGTCGTCGCGGTAGACCGGCGTCAGCGCATCGAGGGTGCGGGCGGACGCCCCCATGTCGCCGGCGGTGTCCGACTCCACGACCAGCCAGCCCACCCCGGCCGGGGCCAGCGCGGACCGATCGGGCCCGGAAAGCAGCAACTGCTGCACGGCGCGGGCCCGGGCGCCCTCGCCCGGGATGACGGTCCCCGAGATGACCAGGTCGCCCGTGCTCAGGACGTCGGCGCGCACCCAGCGGGGCAACGGATCCAGCACCGGCGCCCGACCCGACCAGGAGTACAGCCGCATGGTGCCGGCCGGCAACACCGCCACCGCCGCGGGCTGGCCGTTGATCGCGGCGGCCACCGCCGTCCACCCGCGCGGGTACTGCACCGGCGACACCTGGCCCCATACCCCCCAGGCCAGGTCGGGCAGCGCGAAGATCAGCGCGAGGCAGCAAACCGGCGCCGTCAGGGCCGGCCACACCCACCGGCTCAGCGCCACCACCGCGCCGGCGCCCGCCAGCGCGTAGCCCGGCACGGCCAGCGCCACCCACTTCTGCCCGTCGCGCAGCACGCCGAATCCGGGCGCGGCGTCAACCAGCGCACCCAATAGGTGCAGTCCCGGGCCGGTCGCCAGCCCGGCCGGAACCAGCACGGCCACCGCCGCCAACACGAGCAGCGGTCGCACCGCGCCGCGGCGAACCACCGTCGGCATCCCGACCGCCACCACGCCCAGCAGCACCATGGCCGACGCCACCGCGAACAGGGTGGTCCGCGAGATCGGCACCGCCTCGCCGTTCCAGATCCCGCCCAGGCTGGCCAGGCTGGCGAGCGTGCCCAGACCCGGCTCGGCGCGCGGCGCGAACGCGGTCACCCCTAACGTGTTCGCCGCCGTGTGGGAGGTCAACGACGAGCCCAGCGCAGACGCGGTCAGCCAGGGCAGCGCCGCCACCAGCGCGGCGCCCAGCGTCGCCGCGGCGCACACCCGGCGGGACCGGCCCGCGCCGGGCACGGCCACGCACACCAGCCCGACGGTCGCGGCGAGCAGCAGACCGGTCGGCGTCAGCCCGGCCAGCGCGATCCAGAAAGCCAGCCCGAAGAACGAACCGGAGGCCGTCCGCAGCCTGAGCATCGCCGCCGCAACCCAGGGCAGGCAGCCGTAGCCGACCAGCAGGCTCCAGTGGCCTTGGAGTAGCCGCTCGGCGACATACGGGTTCCAGATCGCCAGCGTGGTGGCGACGAACTGGCCGGCCACGCCCGCGTCGGGCAGCGCCGTCGCGACCAGTTGGGCCGCGCCCCATCCCGCCAGCCAGAGCCCCAGAACGAGTAGCGCCTTCACCACGACGCCGCCGTCCAGCACGTGAGAGGCCAGGGCCACCGCGAAGTCTTGCGGCGTCGCCCGCGGCGCCGACGTCAAGCCCAGCGCGGTATCGGACACATACGAGCGCGGCGTGGACACCGCGTCGCGCAGCAGCAGGTAACCGGGCTTGAGCAGCGGCCCGACCACCAGCAGCGCCAAGACCAACGCGTACCCGGGTCGGGTCCAGCGCACGTGGCGGGCTATTCCCGTTCGGGTGGACTGGCGGGCTCGGGCGGCCCCGACTCGGGCGGCTCATCGGAGCCGAGGGTGGGCGCGTCCGCGCCGGGATCGTCGCGCGAGCCGGGACGCTGCGTGGGCAGCTTCTCGGTCTCGGCCTCGGCGCCGGGCACCGGCTCCTCGAGCCCGGTGCGGCCGAAGAAGTCCTGGTCACTGCGGTCCAGGCCGGGATCGGTCAACGCGCTCTCGGTCCGCAGACTGAACGAGGCGAGCAGGCCGCCACCGACCAGCGCGATCAAACCGACCGCGGTGAAGGTGATCGGCAGCACCCGCGACCACAGCGACAGCCGGTCGCGCTCGTCGCGGGCGGCGTTGACCTGCGATTCGACGGTGTCCTGGTTGGAGGTGACCTTATAGTCGGCCAGCGTCAGCTCCGGCTTGAGCGGGTCGCGGGCGAAGTAGTGGTTGGCGTGCTCGGTCTCCTTGACGATGGTGCCCGATACGGGGTCCACCCAGAAGGTCCGCTGCGCCGCGTAGTAGCGCGTCATGGTGATCTGCTCGTTCGGATCGCCGCCCTGCACGCCCCACATCGACGCGGAGGTGGTCTGCTTGGCGTCCTCGTTGCCGGCCAACAGCGACGGGTAAGCCACGGGCGCCACCAGCTTGCCGTCGGCGTTGTAGCCGATGTTCTGGGTGAACTTGTAGGTGGTCAGGCCGTTGACGTCTTCTTGGCTGTCGTAGTTGACGTCGAACGGTTTCTGCGCGATCGGATCGAAGTAGGGGTACGTCTTCTTCTCGGTGTGGAAGGGGAACCGGTAGGACAACCCGTCGTGCCGCAGGGGCATCGCGGTGGGCGGGTTCTCGTCGTTGACGGCGCGCGGTTTCTGGACCGAGCCGCCGGCGTGGGTGTCGTCGGAGACGGCCATCGCGGTCTTGCGGTTGAGGGTGACGGTGTCGACGATCGCCAGCAGCAGCCCGCTGTCCTTCTGCTTGTCGGTGCGCCGCACCGACGTTCCGACCTGCAGCGTGACCACGTCGGCGTTGGCGGGCGACTCGACGCTGACCTGCTGCTGGGAGGCCAGGGGGACGTTCTGGTTGACGACGACGTGATCGGTCGACAGCGATGCGGAGTCCAGCGCGGTTCCGGTGCCGTCGCTGATGAGCGTGCTGTCGATGTTGAGCGGGACCTTCGTGATCCTGCTGGTGGTGTACGTCGATAACAGCAGCGCGGCGATCAGCAGGGCGGCCCCGAGACCGATGATCCCGCATGCGGCTAACCGCAACATGACTGCTCGGTTCACGTTGCTGTGCCCTCCTAGTGCTCTCTTGCCCCGTCAGCCGCGACCCACCCCGACCTGAGCAAGCACCGAGGCAAACCCGTTTGACCCTAACAGCAGAACGTAAGGCCTCGGCTTACGAACCTGTCGTCGCGCGCGGGTGCTTCGGGTGTACCCATTCGTTCTCCCAACCCACAGATGCAGACTGTGGGGGTGACCGATGGCCGGCAGGTGGGCGGGACGCGCAGCTTCCTGCCCGCCGTGGAGGGGATGCGCGCCTGCGCGGCCATGGGGGTGGTCGTCACGCACGTCGCTTTCCAGACCGGGCACTCCAGCGGTGTCACCGGCCGGCTCTTCGGCCGCTTCGATCTCGCCGTCGCGGTCTTCTTCGCGTTGTCGGGCTTCCTGTTGTGGCGCGGCCACGCCGCGGCGGCACGCGGCCTGGGACCGCGTCCCCGCACCGGCCACTATCTGCGCTCCCGGGTGGTGCGAATCATGCCCGCCTATGTGGTGGCGGTCGTTGTGATCTTGTCGCTGCTGCCCGACGCGGATCACGCCAGCCCGACCGTGTGGCTGGCCAACCTGACCCTCACCCAAATCTATGTGCCACTCACCCTGACCGGCGGGCTGACCCAGATGTGGAGCCTTTCGGTCGAGGTCAGCTTCTACCTGGCGTTGCCGATTCTGGCGTTGCTGGCCCGGCGGCTGCCGGTCGGCGCGCGGATACCGACGATCGCCGCGCTGGCGGCGCTGAGCTGGGCCTGGGGCTGGGTGCCCATCCATTCCGGATCCGGCACCAACCCGCTCAACTGGCCGCCGGCCTTCTTCTCCTGGTTCGCCGCGGGCATGCTGCTGGCCGAATGGGTCCACAGCCCGGTCGGCCTGTCACACCGGTGGGCACGCCGGCGGGTCCCCATGGCCGTCGTCGCCGTGCTGGCCTACCTGCTGGCGGCCTCCCCGCTGGCGGGCCCGGAGGGGCTGATTCCCGGCACGGCCACCCAGTTCGCGGTCAAGACGGCGGCGGGCTCAGTGGTGGCGTTCGCGCTCGTCGCCCCGCTGGTCCTGGACCGGGTCGACACCTCTCACCGGCTGCTGGGCAGCACCGGCATGGTGACGCTGGGCCGGTGGTCCTACGGCCTGTTCGTCTGGCACCTGGCCGCGCTGGCCATGGTGTTCCCGGTGCTCGGGACGTTCGCCTTCACCGGCCGCATGCCCGCCGTGCTGGCGCTGACGCTGGTCTTCGGCTGGGCGATCGCCGCGGTCAGCTACGGGCTGGTCGAGTCGCCCTGCCGGGAAGCGTTGCGGCATTGGGAGAGACGCGAGAGGCCGGCCGAAACCGCAGACGTGGTGGACGCCGAGGCGGACGCGATCGCGCCCTAGCCGGTGCGGTCCATCCACTCTTCCAGCATGTCGGCGGACGGCAGGCAGATCGCGCGCTCGATCTTCTGGAACAGATCGGCCCCGTACTCGACGGTCGATCGGACGAGGTTGCCCAGCGCCTCGAGGTGGATGCCGTCGGTCAGCAGGTAAGCGTTCTCGCCGACCACGCTGACGTGGCTCGGCCGGGCGGTTTCGCGCACAAACGCCTTGGGCCAATGGGTTTCGCGATTCCAGTCGTTGACCAGTTCCATCAGGCGCGCCCGCTCGGTAGCGGGGTAGTGCCCGGCGGGGCTGATCGAGATCTCGAAAACGTCGCGCCGCAAACCGTTGATCCGCAGGTTCACGTGCAGCTTGCCGCGCTCGTAGCTGGGCAGCATCATGAACTCCTCGCGGTCATCGCTGCGGAAGAAGCGCAACTCACGCGATCGCAGGTAACGGTCGATCAACTCCGTGCTCAGCGGTTCGATCTGCATTGCCCGATGATGGGCCCGCCGGCTTGGAGGATTCTTGGTGTGCGTCAGGCCGGCCCGACGGCCTGCAGGCGCTCCATGATCTCGGCGCGCACCGCCGACCGCCGCGCCTTCCCAGCGTCGTCGCGCAGGGGGGCGTCGACGAATTCTACGAAATCCGGGGTGGGCGGCACCTTGTACGCCGCGAGGTGTTCGCGCAGAAATTGCTGCACCCCGGCGGCGTCCAGCCCCGCGTCGTCGGCCGTGTGCACCAGCGCGTAGGGCACCTGCCCCAGATCGCCGGAGTTTGGGTCGGGGACGCCGACCACGAGGCAGGACAACACGTCCGGGTGTGCCGACAACGCGTTCTCGATCTCGGCTGGGTACACGTTGCGGCCGCCGACGGTGAACATGTCCACCCTGCGGTCAGACAGATAGAGAAATCCGTCGGCGTCGAAATAGCCGAGGTCGCCCAACGAGTCCCAGCCGTCGCGGCTCTTCGCCGTCGCGCCGACGTAGCGGTAGGTGGGCGCGCTGCCCGGTGCGGGCCGCATGTAAATCTCGCCCTCCACGCCGGGCGGACACGGGTTGCCGTCGTCGTCGAGCACCTTCATCTCGCCGGCGACCACCACCCCGACCGAGCCGCGGTGGGTCAGCCACTGGTCGCCGGAGATGAAGGTCAGCGCCTGTAATTCGGTGCCGCCGTAGAGTTCCCACACTTTTTCCGGACCCAGCAGATCGATCCACGCCTGCTTGACGGCGGGCGGGCACGGCGCCGCCAGATGCCAGAAGCGGCGGATCGACGACAGGTCGTAGGCACCCGGTTCGGCGTAATAGACCGGCAGCGTCCGCTGCATGATCGTCGGCACCGTCGTCAAAAAGGTGACTTTATGGTCGGTGATCAGCCGAAGGAATTGCTGCGGCTCGAACCGGCTCATCAGCACCAGGTGATGGCGCATCAACAGTGCCATGGTCGCTGCGGTGAATCCGGTGTTGTGCGACAGCGGCACCGGCATCAGCGTGACATCGCCCTCCTGCGCGCCCAAGGGATAGCCGATGGCGGCCGGTATCCGGCTGTCGCCGCCGGATTCGATCAGCTTGGGGCGGCCGGTGCTGCCGCCGGACCCCATCGCCTTCCACACCGGCGACACCGTCTCCGGCAGCGCCGCGTCCGAACAATGCGGTCCCGGCGTGAAACCGGCTGACACGCTTGGCATTCCGGGATACTCGCGGCCCACCAACAAGGTGGGCGGGCGCAACTCCAGCAGGCCCTGCAACTCCGCGTCCGGCAACCGCGCCGACAGCGGCTGCGGCACCGCGCCCAGCTTCCAGCACGCCACCGCGGCCTGGATCCACTCGATCGAGTTGGGCAGCACCATCGTCACGTAGTCGCCGACCCCCACACCGCACTCGGCGTAGGCGCGGGCCAACCGGTTCGTCGAACGGTCGAGTTCGGCGCGGGTGATGGTCACTCGATCACAGGTGACCGCCGGCTCGTCGGGTGCAAGTTCGGCCAGCGCGGAGATCTGGGTGCCGATCGGCGGGATCGGCTCACTCATATGCGCCCTGCCGCTCGAAGATGCGGCGGGGGTTGTCGACCAGCATGGTGTGCAACTGGTCGTCGGTGACGCCGCGCTCCTTGAGGGCGGGGATGACGTCGTTGTGGATGTGCAGGTAATGCCAATTCGGCGCCATCTGGGGCACCAGGGCTTCGGGAAGCGCGTCGAAATAACAGTTGGCGTCGTGCGAGAGCACCATCTTGTCGGCGTGCCCGCGCTCGCACATCGTGGCCACGATGTTGACCCGGTCCTCGAACGGCAGGATCACGTCGATGCCGAACCGGTCCATGCCGAGGTAGGAGCCGGCGGCGATGAGCTCTTCGAGGTAGCCGACATCGGTGCTGTCGCCGGAGTGACCGATGACCACCCGGCTCAGGTCCACGCCCTCCTCCTCGAAGATGCGTTGCTGCTCGAGCCCGCGGCGCAGCCCGGCGTGGGTGTGCGTGGAGATCGGCACCCCGGTGCGCTTGTGCGCCTGCGCGACCGCGCGCAGCACCCGCTCGACGCCCGGGGTGATGCCGGGTTCGTCGGTTGCACACTTGAGGATGCCCGCCTTGATGCCGGTGTCGGCGATGCCCTGCTCGATGTCGCGGACGAACATCTCGGTCATGATCTCGGGGCCGTCCAGCATCCCTCCGGGGCCCTCGTAATGGAACCGGAACGGCACGTCGTTGTACGTGTAAAGTCCCGTCGCCACAACGATATTCAGCTCGGTGGCCGCCGCGACGCGGGCGATGCGCGGGATGTAGCGGCCCAGCCCGATCACGGTGAGGTCCACGATGGTGTCGACACCGCGGGACTTCAGCTCGTTGAGCCGATCGATGGCATCGGCCACCCGCCGTTCCTCGTCACCCCACGCTTCGGGATAGTTCAGCGCGATCTCGGTGGTCATGATGAACACGTGCTCGTGCATGAGCGTCACGCCGAGGTCGGCGGTATCGATGGGGCCGCGGGCGGTATTGAGTTCTGACACGTGACTGATGCTAGGTCGACCCGGTGGTCGGAGAACAGTGCCGATTTATTCCGGTGCGCCCTAAGGTGCAGTACCGTCACCCTCGTCCCAACCGGAACCCGCGGGAGTCGCGTCATGTTGCTCAATCCCAACCACCTGCAACGCAAATACCCTGACCGGCGCTCGGCGGAGATCATGGCCTCGACGGTGGACTTCTTCGAATCGCGGGGCAAGGCGCGGCTGAAGTCCGACGATCACGAACGGGTGTGGTACTCCGAGTTTTTGGACCACATCGGACGCGAGCGCATCTTCGCGTCCCTGCTGACGCCGTCTCAGTACGGCGCCGACGATAGTCGCTGGGATACCTACCGGATCAGCGAGTTCGCCGAGATCGTGGGCTTCTACGGGCTGAGCTACTGGTACCCCTTCCAGGTCACCGCGCTGGGCTTGGGCCCCATCTGGATGAGCGCGAACGAGGACGCCAAGCGCAAGGCCGCCGCCCAGCTCGAGGCCGGCGAGGTGTTCGCCTTCGGCCTGTCGGAGCAGACCCACGGCGCCGACGTCTACCAGACCGACATGATCCTGACGCCGTCCGAGAGCGGCTGGGTCGCCAATGGCGAGAAGTACTACATCGGCAACGCCAACGTGGCGCGGATGGTCTCCACCTTCGGCAAGATCGCCGGCTCAGACGAATACGTGTTCTTCGCCGCCGACTCCCAGCACGATCGGTATGACCTGATCAAGAACGTGGTGAACTCGCAGAACTACGTGGCCAACTATGCGCTGCGCGACTACCCCGTCACCGAGGCCGACATCCTGCACCGCGGTCCCGGGGCCTTCCACGCGGCCCTCAACACGGTCAACGTCTGCAAGTACAACCTGGGCTGGGGCGCGGTCGGCATGTGCACCCACGCCATGTACGAGGCGGTCACCCACGCCTCCAACCGGGTCCTGTACGGAACCGTCGTCACCGACTTCAGCCACGTGCGGCGGCTGCTCACCGACGCGTACTTGCGGCTGGTCGCGATGCGGCTCGTCGCGACCCGCGCCTGCGACTACATGCGCGGCGCCTCGGCGGACGACCGGCGCTACCTGCTGTACAGCCCGCTCACCAAGGCGAAGATCACCAGCGAAGGCGAGCGGGTCGTCATCGCCCTGTGGGACGTGATCGCCGCCAAGGGGGTGGAGAAGGACACCTTCTTCGAGGCCGTCACCCGCGAGATCGGTTTGCTGCCAAGGCTCGAGGGCACCGTGCACATCAACGTCGGCCTGCTCGCCAAGTTCATGCCCAACTTCCTGTTCGCCCCCAACGCCGAGCTGCCGATCATCGGCCGCCGCGACGACGCGGCCGACGACACGTTCCTGTTCGCGCAGGGTCCGACCGGGGGCCTGGGCAAGGTGCGCTTCCACGACTGGCGCGCGCCGTTCGACGGGTTCGGGCACCTGCCCAACGTGGCGTTGCTGCGCAAGCAGATCGACGTGCTCGCCGACATGCTGGCCAGCGCGACCCCCGACGCCGCACAGCAGAAGGACGTCGACTTCGCCTTCGCCGTGGGCCAGTTGTTCGCGACGGTGCCCTACGCGCAGCTCATCCTCGAGGAGGCCGCGCTGTCCGACGTGGACGAGACGCTGATCGATGAGATCTTCGCCGTGCTGGTCCGCGACTTCAACGGCTACGCCGTGGAGCTGAGCGACAAACCCGCGACGACGGACGAGCAGGCCCGCTTCGCGACGCGGATGATCCGCCGCCCCGTCCACGACCCCGCCCGCTACGCCCAGATCTGGAAGGAGCACATCCTTCCCCTCAACGGCGCGTACCAGATGCGGCCATAGTTCGGCGCCGACGCGTGCGTCTACATCTGTGCCGAAACATCAATCGGGGATGTTGTCGAATGTATCGGGGTGGGGACCGGTGCGACCGGGTTCGCCACGGTCGAGGCCGCTGATGGAGTCCATCTGCTCGGTGCTCAGCGTGAAGTCGAAGATATTGAAATTCGCCTCCATCCGCTCGCGGTGCACCGACTTGGGAATCACGACGTTGCCGCTCTGGATGTGCCAACGCAGCACCACCTCCGCGGGTGTTCTGCCATGCGCATCGGCGATGCGGGTGATGAGGTCGTCGTCCAGGACCTTGCCCTTCGCGATTGGCGACCAGGCCTCCGTCGCGATCTGGTGCTGGCGGTTATAGGCATCGACCTGCTGGTTCGTAAAGTAGGGGTGCACCTCGATTTGGTTCACTGCGGGCGCGGTGTGCGATCCCTCGGCGAGTCGGCGCAGATGGGCGACCTGGAAGTTCGACACGCCGATGCTGCGTGCCCGGCCGTCCTTGGCGAATTCCTCCAGCACGTTCCACGTGGAGACGAAGTCGCCGTGATAGCGGGTGGGAAGGGGCCAGTGGATCAGGAACAGGTCGACATAATCCGTACCAAGGGCGGTCAATGTGGCGTCGAACGCGCGGCGCGCGTCATCGGGCCTGTGATGTCCGTTGTTGAGCTTGCTGGTGACAAACACCTCGCCGCGGTCCAGCCCCGCATGCCGGATGCCTTGGCCGACTTCCCTTTCATTGCCGTACATCTGCGCAGTGTCGATGTGGCGGTATCCGACCGCAAGGGCGGTACACACCGCGGCGGCGGTCTGTTCCGGTGCAATCTGGAACACGCCGAAGCCTAGTTGAGGGATGGTGTTGCCGTCAGAGCGTGATCGAAGGAATCGAGTTCATCTGCTTGGCCTCCTAGTGATTGATTGCTGTGGTTCTGCGCTGTCGCTCGGACCCCGGCAGGACGCGAAAACGATTCGCCACGTTGGTATCTCGTCTCATCTTGGCGCCTCACTTATCGGCTGGGTTGAGGGCGCGGAATACGAGGCCGGCCGTCACGCCGCCGACCACTTCCGGGACGAGGTAGATCAGCGTCGACCAGCCGAGCAACCCGCTGGCCGCGCCCCCTAGCAGGACAGCGGGGTTGAACACACCGCCGGAAATGCCGCCGACGCTCACGGCACCGACAACGACCGTGAAACCGATGGCCAACCCGTAGAAGGAGTTGTCTGCGTGGTCCTTGCTGGTTGCGACGTTGAGGACGACATAGGCCAGGGCAAAGGTGAACAAGAATTCGACGATGAGCGCACTCGTCATGGCGTCACCGCGCGGCGCGAATGCCCGGGCGGGCGATGCGCTGATGGTCGCGCCGACAACGACTGCAGCGAGCAGGCCGGCCGTGAGTTGGACTATCCAGTACCCAATCGCATCATGGACACCGATCCTGCTGCGGACGAGCGCGGCCATCGTCACCGCCGGGTTGTAGTGGCCTCCGGAGATGTGGCCGCCGGCGTAGACCATGACCATGAGGATTCCGCCAATCGCCAGCGGCGCTAGCGACGTCGCGGCCCGGGCGCTGGCGCCGACAGTGAACATGAGGAAGAACGTCCCGATGAACTCGACAGCAAGCTTGCGAGCCGTCGGACGGAGTCGCGTCCTCGAGCTCTGCGAGGGCCCGGCGACAAAGCGGGTGGATGTCATGACTGACCCCAATCAGACAGATACTGAACGTTTAGTTTATAAAATAACCGCTGAACCGCCGCTTTTTAACCCCGTGAAGCTATGACCTCGGTCTCAGTGGCCCAGCCCGCGCATCGCTGCGTCGACGATCGCGTCGGCGCCGGCGTCGTCGAGGGGCGCATGGCCCGCGACCAGGCGATACATCACCGGCCCGAAAATTAGATCAATCGCCACCTCGGGGTCGATGTCTGCGCGCAATTCGCCCCGCGCGACACCGCGGTCCCAGATCGCACGGACCAGTTTGCGCCGAGAGCCGACGAGATAGTCGCGCAGTTGCGAGCCGACTTGCGGGTCGAACTGTGCCTCGCCGACGAGTTGGGCATAGGCCCGGCCACTCTCACTGCTGTAGAAGCGGGCCATGCCGCGGAGCGCAAGGCGGAAGTCCTCGTGCGCCGATCCTGTGTCCTGATCGGCTGATTCAATCGCCATTTCCGACAGAAACGCCTCGACGGCAAGCGCGTACTTGTTCGGCCACCACTTATAAATCGTCGCCTTGCTCGCCCCGCTCCGGGCGGCAATCTCCTCGGTAGTCATCGCTCGCAGGCCGACCTCGTGCATGAGCTCCGACGTCGTACGTAGCACCGCAGCTCGGGTCTCCTGGCTGCGGGGGCGGCCTGGGCGGGCCCGGAGCTGATCCACGCGATCCGACACCTTTTCGTCGAACTGAATTGATGTTCCAACTATGGACCACCCGCCGGCGGCCGGGCTACGCCGACGCCAGTTCGTTTCGTGCGCAGCCGCTTGGATCTACCTAACGGCACCATGCCAATGCGGACTCGGAAGGCCCGATGGCGCGCTCCGTAACTTGCTCCAGCGAGCATGTGCTCTGAGCAGCGGCGATCATATTTTGTCCGAGTGCGGTTCGTTGCTGCGGGGTGATACTTGACTGTGACGCGGCTCACCGTAATATGACCAGTGGTCATCGACGCTAGGAGGCCGCATTGCCAACGGTGACTTGGGCGCGGGTCGACCCCGCCCGTCGCGCCGCCATCATCGACGCGGCGGAACAAGAATTCGGGGCGCACGGGTTCTCCCGGGGCAGCCTCAACGTCATCGCGCGGCGGGCCGGCGTCGCGAAGGGCAGCCTGTTCCAGTACTTCGCGGACAAGCGTGACCTGTACGCGTTCATCGCCGACATCGCCAGCCAGCGGGTGCGTGCCTACATGGAAGACCGCATCCGCGAGCTCGACCCGGGCCGGCCGTTCTTCGACTTTCTGACGGACTGGCTCGACGCATGGGTGGCCTACTTCGCCGACCACCCGCACGAACGCGCGCTGCACGCCGCGGCGACCCTCGAGGTCGACACCGAAGCCCGCGTCAGCGTCCAGAACGTCATCCACCGGCACTACCTGGAAGTGATGCGG
This sequence comes from Mycobacterium sp. 852002-30065_SCH5024008, assembly GCF_001665645.1. Lineage (NCBI taxonomy): Bacteria > Bacillati > Actinomycetota > Actinomycetes > Mycobacteriales > Mycobacteriaceae > Mycobacterium > Mycobacterium sp. 852002-30065_SCH5024008. Next base: position 57,273 of record NZ_LZSZ01000173.1, read on the forward strand.
CCACTCGTCCGCGACGCGAAGGTGCGCGGCGACCTGCGCGCCGATTCGGACACCGACGCGCTGTTGTCGTTGCTGCTCTTGATCTTTCCGCACCTGGCGCTGGCGCCCTACATGCGGGGTTTGGATCCGATCCTCGGGCTCGACGAACCCTCCCCGGAGCAGCCGGCACTGGCGGTGCGCCGGCTCGTCGGCGTACTGGCGGCCGCCTTCGCGGCGTCCCCGCGCCCGCCCGTCCACTCAGCCCCACAACAATCCGAGGAGGTCTCATGACACGCACGCATACGAACTCGATGGTTCGAGGGGGACTCAACTGGGACAGCCTGCCGTTGCGGCTGTTCGCCGGCGGCAACGCGAAGTTCTGGGACCCGGCCGACATCGACTTCTCCCGCGACCGCGCCGACTGGGAGCAGCTCTCGGAGGACGAACGTCACTACGCCATCCGGCTGTGCGCGGAATTCATCGCCGGCGAGGAAGCGGTCACCGAGGACATTCAGCCGTTCATGTCCGCGATGCGGGTCGAGGGCCGGCTGGGTGACGAGATGTACCTGACGCAGTTCGCATTCGAGGAAGCCAAGCACGTCCAGGTGTTCCGCATGTGGCTCGACGCCGTCGGCGTCACCGATGACCTGCACGAGTACCTCGACGACATCCCCACCTACCGGACGATCTTCTACGAGGAATTGCCGGACTGCCTCAACGCCTTGTCGGTCGACCCGTCTCCGGCCGCCCAGGTGCGGGCGTCGGTCACCTATAACCACATGGTCGAAGGCATGCTGGCGCTCACGGGCTACTTCGGCTGGCACAAGATCTGCGTGGAGCGCGGCATCCTGCCCGGCATGCAGGAATTGATCCGGCGCATCGGCGACGACGAGCGCCGCCACATGGCGTGGGGCACCTTCACCTGCCGCCGCCACGTCGCCGCCGACGACGCCAACTGGGGCGTCTTCGAAACCCGCATGAACGAGCTCATGCCGCTGGGACTGCGCCTCATCGAAGAGGGCTTCTCCCTTTACGACCCGATGCCCTTCGGCCTTTCGGTGGACGAGTTCATGCAGTACGCGTCCGACAAGGGTATGCGGCGCTTCGGCACCATCTCCAGCGCCCGCGGCCGGCCGCTCGAGGAGATCGACCTCGACTACTCGCCGCTGCACCTGGAGGACACCTTCGCCGACGAGGACGAGAAGGCCCTGGCCGCCGCGTCCGCCTGAGCTATCGACCTTGCTGCTGCCGGCCGCCGAGCCGCTCTCGCCGGCCCCGATGGTGGCGACCCGCTGCGCCCGGCTGCGCCGCGCTTGCGATCGCCACTACCCGACCCAGACGGTCTTGGCGTTGCAGAACTCGCGGATCCCGTGGCCCGCGAGTTCGCGGCCGTAGCCGGACCGCTTGACGCCGCCGAAGCCCAGCTCCGGGTAGGACACCGTCATCCCGTTGATGAAGACCTGGCCGGCCTCGATGTCGTCGATGAAGCGCTGCTGCTCGGCCTCGTCGCGAGTCCAGGCGTTGGAGCCCAGCCCGAAGGTGGTGCCGTTGGCGATCTCGATGGCCTCGTCGATGGTCTCGGCGCGGTACATCGACGCGACCGGGCCGAAGACCTCTTCGGTGTAGAGCGCCATGTCCTTGGTGATGTCGGTGATTACCGTCGGCGGGTAGAACCAGCCCGGCCCGTCGAGCGGCTTGCCGCCGGTGCACAGCTTCGCGCCGGCCGCCACGGCTTCGTCGACCTGCTTGACGATGTCGTCGCGCCCCGACTCGGTGGCCAGCGGGCCGACGTCGGTGTCAGGGTCGGTCGGGTCGCCGACCTTGAGCGCAGCCATCCGCTCGACGAACTTGTCGACGAACGCGTCGTAGATGTCGGTGTGGATGATGAATCGCTTGGCGGCGATGCAGGATTGGCCGTTGTTCTGCACCCGGGCGGTGACCGCGGTCTTGACCGCCTCGTCGAGGTCCGCCGACGGCATCACGATGAACGGGTCGCTGCCGCCGAGCTCGAGCACGGTGGGTTTGATCTCGTCGCCGGCGATGGCGGCGACCGATTGGCCGGCGGGTTCGCTGCCGGTCAGGGTGGCCGCGGCGACGCGAGGGTCACGCAGGATGCGCTCGACGGCGCTGGACGAGACGAGCAGCGTCTGGAAGCAGCCGTCCGGGAAGCCGCCGCGCGCGATGACGTCGGCGAGGTAGAGCGCGGTCTGCGGCACGTTCGAGGCGTGCTTGAGGATGCCCACGTTGCCGGCCATCAGCGCCGGCGCGGCGAACCGCACGGCCTGCCAGAGCGGGAAGTTCCACGGCATCACGGCCAGGACCACGCCGAGCGGCTGGTAGCGGATGTAGGCCTTGGACGCGCCGACCTTGCCCGCGTCGGCCGGCTCGTCGGCCAGCAGCTTTTCGGCGTTCTCGGCGTAGTAGCGAAAGCCCTTGGCGCACTTGAGTACTTCGGCCTTGGCCGACTTCAAGGTCTTGCCCATTTCCAGGGTCATCATCGCGGCGACGTCGTCGGCCTCTTTTTCCAACAGGTCGGCGGTGGCGTTTGCCCACCCGGCGCGCTGGGCAAAGGTGGTGTTATGGCGGTAGTCCTGGAATCGGGCGTAGGCGGCGGCGATGGCCGCGTCGACTTCTTCGTCGGTCGCCGGGGTGAAGGTTTTTACTGTCTCGCCGGTAGCCGGGTTGATGGTGGCGATGGGCACGCTGACATCCTTCGCTTCGGGGTTGGTAAAAGGAGCAACACCCAGCCTGCCACTATCGTTCCCTCGAGGGAGGTGCCGGATGAGTAAAGCCGCCGAGCTGATGGTCAAGTGCCTGGAAAACGAGGGCGTTTCCGTGGTCTTCGGTCTGCCGGGTGAGGAGAACATCCGCTTCGTGCAGGCGCTGGCCTCGTCGAGCATCCGCTATGTGCTCACCCGGCACGAGCAGGGCGCGGCCTTCATGGCCGAGATGTACGGCCGGGTGACCGGCCGCGCCGCGGTGGTGTCGAGCACCCTGGGGCCGGGCGCGATCAACATGCAACTCGGCGTGGCCGACGCCACCACCAACAGCACCCCATTGGTCGCGATCTCCGCGCAGGTGGGCCACGACCGGCAATTCAAGGAGTCGCACCAGTACGTCGACCTGGTGTCGATGTTCGCGCCCATCACCCGGTGGGCGGCCGGAGTCCCCACCGCGCGCGCCATACCCGAGATGTTCCGCAAGGCGTTCAAGGTGGCCGAGACCGAACGCCCGGCGGCGGTTTATCTCGCGGTGCCGGAGCACATCGATGCCGACGAGACCGACTATGACCTGACGCCGTTGCCGCGCAACGTCGTCCGTCCCGATGCGCCCGCACCCGGTCAGGTGGAGCGCGCGGTCGACATCCTGCGCAAGGCGAAGCGGCCGGTGGTGCTCGCCGGTCACGGCGCCGCCCGCGGCAACGCCACCGCCGCCTTGGTCCGGTTCTCCGAGGAATTCGGTATCCCGGTCGCCAACACCTTTCACGGCAAGGGCGTGATGCCCGACGACCATCCCAACAGCATCGGGACCCTCGGGTTCATGCGGCACGACTACGTCAACTTCGGCTTCGACAACGCCGACGTGGTCATCGCCGTCGGGTACGAGCTGCAGGAGTTCGACCCGGTCCGGATCAACCCGCAGGCCGACAAGAAGATCGTCCACATCCACCGTTTCCCGGCCGAGGTCGACGCGCACTATTCGGTGGACGTCGGGATCATCGGCGACATCAGCGCCTCTTTGAACGCATTGACGGACGCGCTCGACGGCCACGCCTACGAGGCCGATCCCGAGGTGCCCGGCCACGGCCTGCTGGCCGAGGAATTCGCTCGGGGGCAAGAGGATTCGCGTTATCCGCTCGCTCCGGCGCGGTTGGTGGCCGATACCCGCGCCGCGCTGGGCCGCAGCGACGTCGTCCTGGTGGACACCGGCGCCACCAAGATGTGGATGGCGCGGCTCTACCCGACGTATGAGTGCAACACCTGTCTGGTGTCAAACGGCTTGTCCACCATGGGTTTTGCGCTACCCGGTGCGCTGGGTGTCAAGCTGGCGCGTCCCGAGTCCAAGGTGCTGGCGGTCGTCGGCGACGGCGCGTTCCTGATGAACTCGCAGGAAATCGAGACCGCCGTCCGTGAGCGGATACCACTGGTCGTGCTGATCTGGGACGACGGCGGCTACGGCCTGATCGAGTGGAAAATGGACCTCGAGCTCGGCGCGCACTACTACGTGAAGTTCGGCAACCCCGATGTGGTGACCTACGCGGAAAGCTTTGGCGCCAAGGGGTATCGGATCAACAGCGCGGAGGAACTGTTGCCGACGCTGCGGGCCGCACTCGACGACGACGGGGTGTCGGTGATCTCCTGCCCGGTCGACTACTCGGAGAATCTGCGGCTGACCGACCGGCTCGGCGAGCTGGACGAGACGCTGTAATTCACGGACACATCCAGGCCAAGGGTGGGCAGACGCCGGTGTTCGGCGGCAGCCGCAGGCCCGGCGGCTGTCCTTGCACGATCAGCGCGGGCAGACCGGAGTCCGGAGCGAAGTAGTAGGTGTGGCAGACATTCATGTCCCAGTCCGGCATGCGCCGCATCTGGCCCAAGTTCGGGCACCACATCTGGCTGCAGATGTGTGAGGTGTAGCAGCCCGGGGGTCCCTCGGGCGGTGCGCATTCCGGTGGCTGGTTACCGCCGTTGTTCGTCGAGCAGGCGGCATGGGCGGCACCCGCCCCAAGCATCAGATCCGCCGTCCACATGAAGCCGGAGAGGGCCAGCACCGTTGCCAACCCTACGAGTGCTGTTCTCATGCTCGGCTCCTTTTCGCCGGTGGGGGTTCGGCGGCGTGAGTCGCAGTCGCGACAGACAGTTACGCGTCAGGGCGCCTGCCTGAGTTGCAGGTGATTCGTCTGTTGATACCCCGGTGGGTGGCCGCAGGCCGGCACGTTGTACATCAAGGTGCTTGTGCCTTCCAGGGTGTTCGGATCCCACGTGTCGTGGTACGGCTCATTGGGACCGGGGCTACCGTCGGCACAGCGTATGGCCCAGGTGCCTTCCATCGTCCATTGCCCGTTGATCAGCCGCGCCAGGGCCACGGCCTGGCCACCGGGTGCGGTTGCTACCGAAGCGCATCCGTCGCCGCAGGGTGTGAAGTAATAGTCGCCGGACATCTCCGATCCCCGAGGGGTTGTCGAAGTCCAGGTGTAGTGGCCGCTGATCGTCGTGTCGGCCCACGCTGCACTAGCCGTACCGACAGCTAAACCGGCGAACATGGCGGCTGCGGCGATCGCCCGTGTGATGGCCATGATCTCATCCTCCTGCTGAGCTGATACGTACGTAGCTCACAGTGACCGCTATACACCGAAGGCGTTCCGTTTGCTGTGCATTTGGCAAACTTCTATGCCACCGACTGGCCGGGCCATGGCGACGCGGCCTCGGTCAGCCGTGCCGTGACGTCGCCGCCGGCAGCGCCATCGGCCGGACGTAGCCGCCGATCAATGTCCGATGCCACCAGGCCCGCTCGCGGCGCAGCTCGGCGGGCGTCGTGAAGCGGTACTCGTAGAGCTGCGCACGCACGTAACGCGGTGGTGAATCCGGAAATGGATTGTGCCGCAACAGCCGCAGCGTGGGCCGATCGTTGCGCAGCAGCCGCTGCAGAAACGGTGTCAGCCATGGTTGCGCGTAGCCGGGCGAGATGGCGGCGAACCACATCAGCCAGTCCAGGCGCAGATGGTACGGCGCCCACTGCCGCGGAAGCCGGCCCACGGTGCCGGGCTTGCCCTTGAATTCGTATTCTTTCCACACCGTCTGGTCGCTGAGGCGGGTGTCCTCGGTGCCTTCGATCACCACCTCGCGGCGGACGCGCCCGATGCTGCCGAACGCACCGTAGGTGTTGACGAGGTGAAAAGAGTTGAACGACATGTTCATTCGCTGACGCGAGGACAGCATGTTGCGCACCGGCCAGTAACTCATGAACAACACCGCAGCCGCGAACGCGATCACCAGCGCGGCGAACCACAGCGGCGGCCCCGGCGGCGCGGGATGGGCGTGCGGACCGAGCACCCAAGCCACCGACGAGTCGTCGATGGCGCTGCACGCCAACAGGATCGTCACCCAGTTGAGCCAGGCAAAGTTACCCGACGCCACCAGCCACAGCTGGGTGACGAGGATGATCGCGGCGGCGATGCTGGCCACCGGTTGTGGCGCGAACAATCCGAACGGCACCACCAGCTGCGAGAAATGGTTGCCCGCCACCTCGATTCGATGCAGCGGCTTGGGCAGGTGGTGGAAGAACCAGCTCAATGGCCCGGGCATGGGCTGCGTTTCGTGGTGGTAGTACAGACACGTCAGGTCGCGCCAGCACGGATCGCCCCGCATCTTGATCAGCCCGGCGCCGAATTCCACTCGGAACAGCAGCAACCGGGCCATCCATAAGGTCAGCACCGGCGGCGCCACCTGGTCGTTGCCGAGGAAGATCAGCAGAAAGCCGATCTCCAGCAACAGCGATTCCCACCCGAACGCATACCAGGTCTGCCCGACGTTGACGATCGACAGGTAGAGCACCCACAGCGCCAGCCACATGAGCATGGCCGCCCAGACCGGCACCGCATCTGCCGCCCCGGCGACGATCGCCGCCGACAGCGCGGCACCGAACCAGGAGACCACCGAGAACAGGCGATCGGAATAGCGCACATGAAACAGGCTGGGCGTCCGCCAAAACGACTGCCCGGCCAAAAACCGCGGAATGGGCTGTAGTCCGTGCTCCCCGATGAGCGCCCGGAACTGCGCCGCTGCCGCGACGAACGCGAGCAGGTAGACCACCGCGGCGCCCCGCTCGAGCACCAGTCTGCCGAGCCAATATTCGGGAGCGGAAAACCAGCCCATGGCCGTAACTCCTTGGACGGTGGCGGTCACACAGACCCAGATATCCAGTCAAGCAGCCGGTAAACCGCCAGCCAATACCCTCGAGCGCTATTCGTCGCGGGACCGGCCGGCCCTATCACCGATCGTCACCGCGGACGTCAATGGCGCGGTTCGCCCCCTCGCCGCTGCGCGGCCGGGGGTGCCCCACCTCGGTCCGATCCTCGGACCGCATCGTCACCGCGGAAGCGGCGACCACCGCGAGCGAAATCAGCGCCAGCAGCTGAACATTCGCGGAATGGCCCGCGTAGCCGTCGACCGATCGCCAGGGATGCCGTGACAACACCGCGCCGGCCAGGATGAGCCCACCCGCGCTCAGGACCATCGTGGCGTGGTTCAAGCGCCGGCGGCGCAGCGCGTACCGCAGGCCCAGGGCGCCGCCGACCACCACGACCCCGACCACACCGGCGATCACCGCCCCGCAGGCCAGCACCGCGGCCGCCGCCCATGGTCCCGGCTGCCACGGCTGGGCGGGAGCGTCGTCGGCGCGCCCGCTTCGGGTGCGCCACAGCGCGAGCATCGCGAGCAGTGGCAGCAAGGCCAGCCCCAGCCCCAGACCGACCCGGTACGGCGCGTTGGACGGGAAGGTCAGTGTGATGGTGCCGGGGTCTCCCGGCGGCACCACCCAGCCCTGCTGCCACCCGTTGACGGCGACCGGGGTCAGCCGGGCCCCGGTGCTGGTGCGCGCGACCCAACCGGGGTTGATGCTTTCCGGGATCACCAGCACCCGCGGCGTGGTCGACGGCGGAGCCTGCACCTCGCGGCGGTCCGGACCCCAAGCCCGCCACACCGGAACCCCTACGGGGCTGGGCGTGGCGGCGGCCGCGGCCGACGGGGACAGGTCGACACCGTCGACGACGAACTGGGCGCCCGGGCTGATCAGCAGCTCCTGCTGGCCCGCCGGCAGCGCAATCGGGTCGCGGTCGCACGCCCGCGCCGCAACCGGCTCGTCGTCGAGCAGAGCGCCGACGGTGGTGCGGATCGACGTGTGCACGAACCGGCCCGCGACCGCGACGACCGGGCCGTGGTCGCAGTCGACGGCGATCTCGCGCGTGCGATCACGGGCGGCGTCGGCGGGCGCGATCGGGTTGCCGTCGGCACCGAGCACGGCCAGCTCGGCCAGCCCCGGCGGCTTGAGCTGGTCGAAACCCAGCGCGTTGCGATCGATGACGTCTTCCCAGTTCAGCAGGCTGACGGTGACGCTGTCAGTCACCCGGGGATGCAGCGGGAGTGTCTGCGGTTCACCGGGTTTCAACGCGCGCACCTGCGGGCCGTCGCCCAGGTTGACCGCCACCACCGTCGGATGGGCGGGCAACGCCGACCGGCTCGGCGCCAGCCGCAGCGCGGTGACCTCGGTGGGCCGCGGCAGCGTGAGCGTCAGCGTGGGCGGGGTCTTGTGTTGCACCACCCGCTGCGGTGCCGTCCATGCCGTGGACGGGTCGCCGTCGGTCGCCGCATACGCCGAGCCGAGGACGTCCACCAGGTCGGAGTCGCCCCGCGCCCGGGTGGTGTTCGGCTCGGCGATCAGGTCGGCCAGCTTGGGCCCCTGCCGTGGCCGCACCCACACCAGCGCGGTCACCGACATCGGCGCCGGAACGGTCAGCGTCCGGCTGAGATTGACCGGCTCTTCGGGCGCCAGGGCCATCGACGGCGCACAGCGCACGCCGTCCGGCGTCGACGCGCAGCCCGGCCTGCCGAGCAATTCGGAACCCAGGTCCCAGCCCGCGACCGTCGCGCCGGGCGGTGGCCCGGGAACCCGCACGGTGTGCCGCAGGTCGAGCGGGTGCGCGAATCCGGACGCGTCGTACTGGGTGATCGACAGGTCGGTGATGCCGAACTGCACGCCGGGGGACCCGTCGTCGGTGCCCGCGGCGGTGATCCGCACCCACGGCGTCTCGCCGTAGGGCAGCGCGGCGGCGAGCGGCTTGCCGGGCTCGTCGAACCGCAGGGTCGTGCTGCCGGTCGCGGTTTCGATCAGGATGCGGCGCACCTGCGCGCCGACGGCCGTCGCGCTGGGCGTCAGGGTGATCGCCGCGTTGGTCACCGGGTGGTCGAAATCGACCTGCAGCCACTGGCCGACGGCCGATTGCAGCGAGTTGGACACCCACGCGGTCGCCGGGTCGCCGTCGATGGCGGCGACGGGGGAGGTCGCCGGCGCGACGTCGGGCATCGCGGTGGAGTCCGACGACGAGCTCGACACGGTGATCCGCCCGCCGCTCCAGGCGCCGACAACCGGGTCGGCGCCGGGGACGGGGTAGTCGGGCACCCGGTTGTAGGTGTGCCGTGCGTCGCCCGCGGCCCGGATGGCCGACGAATGTTGGTCCACCCGGCCGTAATCGGTCTCGCGGGCCACCGGGGTGTCGGTGACGGTCACCGTCGGCACCGACAATCCGGCGCCGCGCGCGTCGGCGGTCATCAGCGCGGGGCCCAGCGGCGGCTGGCCCTGCAGCCGGCGCCGCTCGTCGAGGCGCAGCAGCGCCTCCGGTCCGCCGTCCACCCGGGGCAACCGGTCGACGTCGGCGAAGTACGGGGCGCCCGGATCGCCGGCGACCTCCACCCGGTAAATCTCTACGGCCGGGTAGCGCGGACGCAGTCCGCTGTCGGCGACGAAGCCCGCCAGGGTGCCGGGACCCACCGGCTCGCCGAATTGCGCCACCTTCCGCAGTCCCGGGGACCCGTCGACAGCGCGGTGTACCAGGATGGGCCGCGCCGAGCGCGACGTGTCCGGGTCCAGGTCGTTGCGCACCACCACGTACGAAATACCTTGGCGGGCAAGGGTATCAGCCAGACCGGCCGAGGGACGCCCAGCGGCGAACAGGCGTTGCACCGAGTCCAGCGCTCGGATGGTTTGCGGCGGGGTCAACGGGATCGAGTCGCGCACGCCCCACGGGCTGTTGCCGAGCACCTGCAGTGGCTCGTCATGGCTGGTGCCCCACACCTGCGTGGCGAACGGCGCCCCCGGGGTCACCAGCACCCGGCCGGGAACCGGCGTGCCCGTGTTGTGCTCGCCAAGCCAGTCTGCGGTCTCCTGCCAGTAGCGGGGAATCGCGCTGAAGGTGCCGGGTGGGGTCAGCCTGCCGGTCCACGCCAGCGAGGTGCTCACCATCAGCGCCGTCAGCACGACGATCGCCACCGCCACCCGACGGTCGCGCTCGGGGTGGGCGAACGCGCGCAGCCAGGCCGAGACGGGCTCTCGACCGGGCAGCGGTATCCGGCCCAGCACCTGGGCGATGCCCAGCACGATCGGGATCCGGATCACCGACCCCAGCTTGTGCACGTTGCGCAGCGGCGCGCCACCGGCGTCCAGGAACGCCTGCACGGCGTGCGCCACCGGCGAGCCCAGCCCTCCGCTGTAACCGGCGGCCATCAACACCACCCCGGCCAGCAACATCGTCACCAACCGTCCGCGCGCGGGCATTCGCGGGCTGGCCAGCCCGGCCAGCCCCGCCGCCGCGACCAGGCAGGTGGCCAGGACGGCCGCCGAGCCGGTCACCAGCGGGGCGCCCGCGGTGGCGGTCGGCGCCACGTACGGGGTCCAGCTGTCGGTGCCGCGCAGCATCTCGGTCAGCGACGACCATTGCGTTGTCACACCGGAGGATTCGATGAAGTCCAGGAAGGGCGGGCTGATGGCCCGCAGCATCACCAGCGCCACCACCCACCACAACATCGCCAGGAACAGCGCCACCAGCCACCACCCGGTGTAGCGCCACCACAGCCGGTTCGGCCGGTGGCACGCCCACCAGATCACCGCGGGCAGGCAGCCGGCCAGCGTGGCGATCGCGTTGACCGCGCCCATCAACGCGACGGCCAGGCCGGCCTGCGCGGCGAGCGCTCGCACCGATCGGTTGGCGGAAGCGCGCAGGGCCAGGATCGTGGGCAGCAACACCCACGGCGCCAGCATCATCGGCAGGGTTTCCGACGAGATGGACCCCAGGGTGGTCAGCACCCGCGGCGACAGCGCGAACGCGGCGGCGCCGATCACCCGTGACGCAGGGCTGCCGATGCCCAGCGCCTCGGCTACCCGCAACAGCCCCCAGAAGCCGATCGTGAGCAGCAGCGCCCACCACAGCCGTTGCGTGATCCACCCCGGTACGGAGAGCAGATGGCCGATCGCAAAGAAGGTGCCATGCGGGAATAGGTAGCCGTAGGCCTGGTTCTGCGCCTGCCCGAACGGCAGGTCGCTGTTCCACAGGTTGGTGGCCCGGGCGAGGAACCGCAGCGGGTTGGCGGTGAGGTCGAGTTTGGTGTCGGGGGAGACCCGGCCGGGGGATTGGCCGAACGTCAGCGCGCAGGCGAGCGTACCGACCAACCACAGCCATTGGCGCGACACGGGCGCGGCAGGCAAGCACGGGACCGGCGGGCCGGCCGCCGCTATGGCCGCTGAGTCCGCAGGCGGCGACCCACTGCGCTTGCGATCGCCGCTAGCTACGGTTGCCGTACTCGACCCGGTTGAGCACTGACGACTGCGGATCGCCCCCGGGGAGTGGCGGTTTCGTGTCCTGCTGCACCATCAAGGTGATCCCGAAGATCGCTGCCGCGCCGAGCAACAGACCAACCACCACGCTCGCGGCGGCGGGCGCAATGATCCGGTTCATCGACGGCTCCTAACGGCATCGGGAAAACGTGGTCGGCCTAGCGCCAACCTAGCAGAAGGGGGTCGGCGCCCCGGAGCGCTCGTCAGGGCAGGCAGTGGCCGTGAAAGCACCGGTCGCCGTATTGGACCTGGTGGGGCCCCAGCGGGTTAAGCGAAGCCGGACGGCCCCGCGCCGGTGCCCCGCCGTGGTCGGCGACGGCCAGCGTGACGCCGACCGTCGTCGCGACACCCACCGACAGACCCACCGCGATGCTGGCCGCCGCGGCCAGGGTGAAACCGGTCAACGCTGGCATCTTGGCCCCCTAGCCCCGCTGGCACCAGCCCAGGAGTGCCCCCGCAGCCGAAGAAGAAAACCCCCGACGAAAACCTCGTCGCTCCCCAGATCCGGAGGCCCGGATAGCGCCATGAAAACATGGCCCGATGTCATTTTCGCGCACCTTGGCCGTGCTCGTCTCCGTGTCGGCGTTGCTGGCGGGCTGCGCTCACCACGCCGCCCGGCCACCGGGCCCGTCGACCTCGGCCGGCAAGCCGGCGGCCGCCCCAGCGCCGCCGGCCTGCGGCGACGTCACCACGCTGCCGGTCCGCGACAAGCTGGCCCAGCTGCTGATGGTGGGCGTGAAAAACGCCGATGACGCCCGCTCGGTGGTGGACGGCTACCACGTGGGCGGCATCTTCATCGGCAGCTGGACGGACCTGTCGATCTTCAAAGGCCCGCTGGCCGATATCGCGGCGAAGGCCGGACCGCTGCCCTTGGCGGTCAGCGTCGACGAGGAGGGCGGCCGGGTGTCGCGGTTGCGGTCGCTGATCGGGGAGGCACCGTCGCCCCGGCAGCTGGCCCAGACCCAGACCGTCGTCCAGGTCCACGACCTGGCGGCCGAGCGCGGGAAGAAGATGCGTGAGCTGGGCATCACCATCGACTTCGCGCCCGTCGTCGACGTCACCGATGCCACGAGCGGCGTGATCGGCGACCGCTCGTTCGGGGGCGATCCCAACACGGTCATCGCCTACGCCGGGGCGTACGCACAAGGCCTGCGCGAAGCCGGACTGCTGCCGGTGCTCAAGCACTTTCCCGGACACGGGCACGGCTCGGGCGACTCGCACACCGGCGGTGTGGTGACACCGCCGCTGAGTGACCTGCAGAACCTCGACCTGGTGCCCTACCGGACGCTGATCACCGTGGCCCCGGTCGCGGT
>NZ_LZSZ01000174.1:0-605 GCF_001665645.1 Mycobacterium sp. 852002-30065_SCH5024008
TGGACCAGGGGGTGATGGGCGAGGGAGCGGGTGGGGTGCAGCTGTTCCACCAATACCTCGAAGGGCAGGTCTTGGTGCTCGAAGGCGGCCAGGCTGCGCGCGCGCACCTGGGCAAGGAGTTCGGCCACAGTGGGGTCGTCGGTCAGATCGACGCGTAACACCAGGGTGTTGACGAAGAACCCGACCAGCTCATCCAGGGCCGGGTCACGCCGGCCGGCGATCGGGAACCCCACCGGCACATCGGTATTGGTGCTGAGCTTGGCGAGCAGGATTGTCAGGGCGGCTTGGATGACCATGAAACTGGTCGCATGATGTGCCCGGGCCACCCGGGCGATCTGCTGCTGCAACTGTGCCGGCCACTCGATGGTGAGGCTGGCTCCGTGGTGATCGGCTACCGCCGGATAGGGCCGATCAGTGGGCAATTCCAGGCGTTCGGGCATCCCGGCCAGGGCGTGCTGCCAGTAGGCCAACTGTGCGCCGATCACACTGTCGGGGTCGCTGAGGTCGCCCAGCTGGTCTCGTTGCCAGAGCGTGTAGTCGGCGTACTGCACCGCCAACGGCACCCACCCAGGGGGCTGGCCTTGAACGCGGCTGGCATACGCCAC